>NZ_JAXFPY010000086.1:0-66523 GCF_034179385.1 Anaeroplasma sp. | reverse complement strand
CATAGAAGAACCTATATTGGTGCACTTCCAGGACGTATTCTAAAGGGTATGAAGGATGCAGGCACAGTGAATCCAGTATTCCTACTAGATGAAATTGATAAAATGACTGCTGACTATAGAGGAGATCCAGCTGCTGCAATGCTTGAGGTATTAGACCCAGAGCAGAACAAGTATTTCTCTGATAACTACCTTGAAGAACCATATGACCTATCTCAGGTAATGTTCATCACAACTGCAAATGACCTATCTGAAATTCCAACGCCACTTCGTGACCGTATGGAAATCATTGAATTATCAAGCTATACTGAAATTGAAAAGTACAATATTGGATTTAAACACTTATTACCAAGAGAAATTGAAGCACACGGCTTAAAGCCTGAGCAGCTTACGATTACAGATGATGCAATGTATGCCATTATTCGTGGCTACACAAGAGAAG
The DNA here is from genome assembly GCF_034179385.1 of Anaeroplasma sp. NCBI lineage: Bacteria > Bacillati > Mycoplasmatota > Mollicutes > Anaeroplasmatales > Anaeroplasmataceae > Anaeroplasma > Anaeroplasma sp. The sequence continues at coordinate 66,084 of NZ_JAXFPY010000086.1, read as the reverse complement.
CTGGTGTACGTGAGCTTGATCGTATGATTGCAACAATTTGCAGAAAAACAGTAAAGGGTATTTTAATTGACAATATTAAATCTGTTACCGTAACACCAGATAATGTAACCGATTATTTAGGAAAGATTCGTTTCTTCAACAATCAGAATCGTAATGAAAACCAGGTTGGCGTAGTTACAGGCTTAGCTTATACATCCTTCGGTGGCGATACACTGGATATTGAGGTTACAACATACCCAGGTAAGGGTGGATTCATTCTAACAGGTAAGCTTGGTGATGTCATGAAGGAATCTGCAACTGCAGCATTCTCCTATGTTAAGGCACATCAAACGGAATTTAAGATTCCAGAGGGCTTCTTAGAAAAGAATGATGTACATATCCATGTACCAGAGGGTGCAGTACCAAAGGATGGTCCATCTGCAGGTGTAACACTTACTACAGCATTAGTTAGTGCATTATCGAACCGCCCAGTAGATTGCCACTTAGGTATGACAGGTGAAATCACATTAAGAGGTGCAGTACTTCCTATTGGTGGTTTAAGAGAAAAATCTATTGCTGCTGTAAGAAGTGGATTAAAGAAGATTTTCATTCCAAAGGAAAACGAAAGAGATATCGAGGATATTCCAGAAGAGGTAAGAGATGTACTTGTGATACAGCCTGTTTCTCATGTCTCTGAAATTATCACATCGATTTTCGGTCAATAAGAATAACAAAAAGAGGAAAGACTATTGTGTTAACACAATAGCCTTTTTCTCTTGACCTTTATAAAAAAATTTTATATAATATTCGTAATCAATAAATTTCGTTTTAAAAAGGGAGGGCTAATATGATTGATACAAAGTTGATTACTTTTCTAACTTTATTAGAAGAGAAGAACTATTCAAAAACAGCTGCAAGATTATATATTACACAGCCAGCAGTTACACATCATATTAAGTCCTTAGAAAAGGAATATGACATTTCCCTTTTTAAGAATTCTAAGACCTTTGAATTAACTAAGGCTGGTTCTATGCTATTAGAATACGCTAAGAGCCTAAAGCTTCAAGAAGAATTCTTACTTGCCAATATGAAAAAACAAGATTCTTTTATATGCAATTTAGGCTTTACTCCAATGGTTAAGACGATGATTCCATCTATTGAATCATTAAAGCAAATTTTCTATGAAACACCATCCTTTAATGCATATACCTATACTTCTCAGGAATTATTTGAGCATTTAAATTCAGGTAAAATTGATTTTGCATTTATTGATAATAGCTTTGATTCTTCATGTTTTGAATCTATTCAGGTTACAAACGAAAAGGTCGTATTAGTTGGTGACCCTAAGGGACAATATGGCTCTAAGGATAGAATCACAAGAGAGCAATTATCTGTTGCAACCTTAATTTGGCCAAACGAGGATAGTGGTTTATATAAATGTATCCAAAATGCATTAAAATCGAAAAATATAAAATTAAAGAATAATTATTCTGTATCATCAAATGATCCTGATTTAATAAGAAAATTAGTGCCATTAACGGATGGACTTGCTTTTATGTATTATGATACAGTAAAAGAGGATATTGAAGCAGGAAGACTTAAAAAGTTTGATATCTTAAATCTTCAAATTACACAAAATATTTATGTAATCTATCCAAAGAACTTAGCTCTTGATGATAATCAGAAGAAATTATTAGAGATTGTTTCTAAAACAAGTAGGTGATCCTATGGTTCAAATTCTTTATGAGGATAACCATATTTTAGTTTGTGTTAAGCCTAAGGGTGTATTATCACAGGCAGATGGTTCAGATAAGTCAGATATGCTTACGATTTTAAAAAACTACATAAAGGAAAAATATAACAAGCCCGGAAATGTATATCTGGGCCTTGTTCATAGATTGGACATAAATACATCGGGAGTGATGGTTTTTGCCAAAACCAGTAAGGCAGCATCAAGACTTTCTGATGCTATAAAGATGCATGAATTCAAAAAAAGATATAAGGCAGTAGTGGAAGGCACATTCCCTTCTTTAGATACCATCACTTTAACTCATTATATATATAAGGATGAAAAGGAAAAGAAATCCTATATAAGAGAAGGTGGACAAGAATCCATTTTGGAATACACTCCAATTCGATCCTATAAGATCCAAAATACACCTGTAACATTAGTTGAAATAGGCTTAATGACAGGCAGGTTTCATCAAATTCGCTGTCAAATGGCCTATATAGGGCACCCTTTATATGGCGATAAAAAATATGGTAGTAAAAATACGATAAGCAAAGAGGAATTCCCTCTTTATGCTTATTGTATTTCTTTCCCACACCCAATAACGAAAGAAGTATTAACATTTTCTATGGAGGAATAAATGAAGTTAAGTATTAAGCTAGATCATATTGACGATGTTAGAAATATTGTAGGAATTCATAATCAAAATCTTAAAATGCTTGAGGAGGTCTTTAACATCCAAGTGGATGTTCATGGAGACCAGATATTAACCGATACGGATGATTCTATTATTCTTGCAAAACTAGAGGACATTTTCCAAATTTTAAAATTTATGGCTGAAAATCAGCAATCCATTTCTCCAAGAGATGTTATATATATTGAAAATATAGTATCTACAGGAAAGAAGATGGATTATATCAATTTCCTGAAGGAAAGAAAGCCTTTATGCTATACACAGCATAATAAGCCAATATACGCAAAAACTTTAAAGCAAAATGAATACCTAAAATGCTTAAAAAGCAAGGATTTAATCTTTTCTATTGGAGCAGCAGGTACAGGTAAAACCTACCTTGCGGTATGCTATGCTGTATCAGAATTAAAGAAGGGTACATATGAAAAGATCATTCTTACAAGACCTGCGGTAGAAGCAGGTGAATCCTTAGGCTTTTTACCGGGAGATTTAAAGGAAAAGGTAGACCCATACCTAAGGCCCTTATATGATGCATTATATGAAATGCTTGGTATGGAGCATGCAGAGGCTTTAATAGAAAAGCAAGTGATTGAAATTGCCCCTTTAGCTTATATGAGAGGTAGAACCCTAGAAAATGCCTTCATTATCTTAGATGAGGCCCAAAATGCAACAATAGACCAGCTAAAGATGTTTTTAACTCGAATGGGCTTCCATTCTAAGATGGTAGTAACTGGTGATATATCTCAGATCGATTTACCTCAATCTAAGAAATCAGGATTAAAATTTAGTGCCGATTTGCTTAGAGATCTAGATGAGGTTGGGGATATTGTTTTTGATCATTTTGATGTCGTAAGACATCCACTCGTTGGTAAAATCATTGAAAAATTTGAAAACGCAAATAAATAACATTGTTGTTTAATTTTATCAAAATTTGAAAAAAGTGCGAAAATTCCGTAAAAAATGGCACTTTTTTTCTTTTATACACTTGAAAATGCTTTCATTTCAATATAAAATATAATTGATTATTTATCTACAATAAAAGGAGCGTGTAAATATGAAGAAGAATTATTTAGTTTCTTACTTTAAATCATTCGGAATTATCGCTACTCTAGCTGTAATTATCTTATTTGCAGTTGCTGGTGTATTCCTATACCAGATGGACTTCTTAAGAGCAAATTATGTTACACTAGCACAATCTGCTATATTAGCAGTTATAGGCGGAGGAGCTGTTGTTGGTTTTTCTGGATTAAGACATGATAGAGTTAATGTTACAGACTTTATTCGTGTATCATTCTTTATTTCAAGCATTGTATTAGGCGTATTGGCATTAGTTTCTGGTATTCATCCTCGTGCAATGATTGTGTATTTTGCTTCAGCATTCGTATTCTTAGTAGAAGTAATTGTTCGTTTTACAGCAATTACAGCAGATGCTGGTCAAATTGGTATGAAGGCATATTTCAGTGCTTTAGGTTACCGTTATAATCCTATTTGCTTAGTAGTTTTAGGCATGGTGGTTGCTGTTGTGCTTGGAATCTTAGGTAAAAATGGTGTATTAGCGAATTTATATACAGCTAAAACTAAATTCTACATTATTGGTGCTGCAGTTGCATTACTTGGTATATTATTAGTTTCTGCACTAGATAGAGATTCTGATACAAACTGGTTAGATGCTATTTTAACTGTTGTGTTTATTGGCTCTATCTATAGCCCTGCAATTTTAGCTGCTTCCTTAACAGCTCCTATTGCAAAGGCATTATTAATTATCATTTTACTTGCAACTTCAGGATTAATCGTTCGTTCTGTATTCTACAATAAGGATATTATTTATGATACAAACCGTGATAAGGCTAGAACATATTATAGAAATATCTTCAGTAAGTATAATGTACTTGCTGCAGTAGTTATTGCAATCATTGCTATCGGCTTAGTTGCAATCTCTACAGCATATGCACTAGGAACTGGTGATTTATATATACTAATGCTTAATAATGTTAAGCTTCCTGCTGGTTCAATTACAGTTTATTTAACATCTGGTATTGCATTACTAATTGGTTTAGTATTAACTGTATTATTGTTTGTATTCCGTAATTTCCGCAGCACAGAGCCAATTAAGACAGACTGGGTATTAATTTCTTTAATCCTAGCTACAGGCTTAGGCTTACCATTCTTTATTTCAATGGCGATCACTGATTTTAGTGTATTAACATCTAACGTTTTATTATTAGTTGTTGGTATTGCATATATCGTATTCTTCATTATTGGCGTTGCTATTCAAATATTACGTATTAGAAACTTTGACCCTATGGCAGCTATAATTGCTAAGGAAGCTGAAGAGAAGATTCAGCAGAAGAAAGAAGAAAAGCAAGCAGCTAAGGCAGCTGAAGAGCAGGCTGAAAGAGAAGAAAAGGAAAGAAAAGAGAAGGAAGATCCATTCGCATTAACTGAAGAGGATGAAGCAATCTACGCTGCAGAATATGGCGAAGAGGAAAAGAAGGAAGAAGAACCAGAAGAGCAAGGTAATCCTTATGAAGAGGAAGAGACTCAGGAAGCCCCTGCTGAAGAGGTTGTTGAAGAAGTTCAAGCTGAAGAAGCTCCTCAAGAGGAAGAGGCTCAGGACGAATTTGATTCATTCGTAAATTCTGTTTCAGAAAAGGAAGAGGCTCAGGAAGCCCCTGCAGAAGAGGTACCAGCTGAAGAGGCTCCTCAAGAGGAAGCTGAAGAGGATGATGCTGAAGATTCTGAAGAGGAAGATGAAGAAGAGGATGAAGAAAATCCTTATGATGCAGAAGAAGAACCAGAAGAGGCATCTCCAGAGCATGAAAAGACTTTAGAATCTTCTATCGAAGTTCAAGAATATGTTGCTGTTGACGAAAATGGTCAGCCAAAGAAGATTAAGCGTAAGTTTAATACAAAGATGATGTTTGCTCCTTATGAAACTAAGGAATACTATAATGAGGTTAAAAACTACTTAATGATGTATCGTGCAAAGGGTAGATGCTCTGCTAGATGCGAATCCTTCAGATACAAGGGCTTAGTTGCTAAGCTTGCTTTAGGTGGAAAGGCTATTAAGGTATTCTTAGCTTTAGATCCAGCTATTATTGAACAATATCCAAAGTATCGTTTAAAGGATGTTTCTGAGAAGAAGCAATATGCTGAAGTTCCAGTAATGATTAAGGTACGTTCTGACCGTGCATTAAAGTATTGCAAGGAATTAATCGATTTAATGTTTGCTAACCGTCTTGTAAAGCCAAAGAGAAACTTTGAGCCTACAAACTTCATCACTCAGTTAATTCCAAATGGTGAAGCTATTTTAGGTAACTTAGGTATGGAAGCTTGGTATCTACAGAATACAATGAATGTAAATGGTATTCCTGAGGAAATGCCTGATGATTTAATTGATTACCTACCTATGATTCCTGGTGAGCCTCTTGATGAGGAAGAGGAAGAAGCAGTTGTATATCTTGATACATTATGCTTACACTTCGAAGAGGGCTCCGTTATTCAGTTAGATATGTTAAAGAGTGCTCATATTTGTCAAAAGGGTAATATCCTTCGTGTTAAGGCTAGAGGTACATTAGATCGTAAGCTTATCATTTATGCTGAAAAGTTTGATGATGATGCATTAAAGATGATTCTATGTACGAATGGTACAGCAATTCGTATCGTTCGTGACGAAGTAGAAGGCGAATAATAAAAAATATGCTCATGCGAAAGCATGGGCATTTTTTTACGTAAAAAAGTCAAGCCGAAGCTTGCCTTATAGATTTACTTTTGTGCTACACCTGTTTTAATTGCAGCCTCACTTACGGCCTTTGCAACCTCCCTGACCACTCTCTTATCGAATGCACCAGGAACAATATATTCAGGATTTAACTCATCATCTTTAATAATTTTAGAAATTGCATATGCAGCTGCAAGCTTCATTTCTTCGTTAATCTTTTTAGCCCGAACATCCAAAGCACCTCTAAAGATTCCTGGGAAAGCAAGTACATTATTAATTTGGTTTGGATAATCACTTCTACCAGAACCAACAATATAAGCTCCAGCCTCCTTAGCATCTAAATAAGAGATTTCAGGAGTAGGATTTGCCATCGCAAAAACAATTGGCTTATCCGCCATAGATTTTACCATTTCCTTTGTTACAAGGTTTGGTGCGGAAACTCCAACAAAGGCATTCGCACCAACCATAATGGATTTCAATGTGTTATCATGATTTTTAGGTGTATCAAAGATTCCATCATCTATTAATTCCTTTATTAAGAAGTCATAGGAATCATATTTATTCTTATCTACAACACCATTAATGTTATAAGCATAAATCTTACCAACACCAATTTTCTTAAGCATTCTTGCAACCATCGATCCAGCAGCACCAGTACCAGATAAAACAACTGTCATATCCTTTAGAGGCTTTTTAGTGAATCTTTCAATATTTAAGAATGCAGCAGCAACGATAATAGAAGTGCCATGCTGATCATCATGGAATACAGGAATATCCATTTCCTTGATTAATCTTCTTTCAATTTCAACGCATCTAGGTGCTGAAATATCCTCTAAATTGATTGCGCCAAGGGTCGGCTCTAAATATTTAACGGTTTTAATGATTTCTTCAACATCTTGTGTTTTTAAGCAAATAGGGAAGGAATCTACATTTGCAAGTTCCTTAAGTAATATAGATTTCCCTTCCATTACAGGAATTGCAGCATACGGTCCAATATTACCAAGCCCTAAAACTGCAGAACCATCCGTAATAACTGCAACAGTATTTGATTTTGCTGTATAGGTATAGCATAAATTTTTATCTTTTTCAATTTCCTTACAAGGATATGCAACACCAGGTGTATAGGCTAGTGATAAATCCTCTTGATTTTCAATTTTTACCCTTGATTTCATTTCAAGCTTTCCATGATTTTCCTCATGAAGCTTTAATGCTCTTTCCTTCAAATCCATAACTTTACCCCTCAAATATATTATTTCCATAATAATCAATAGCTAAAATCATTTTAAAGCCTTCTACCTCAAGTCTTTTAATGGATTCAGGTCCTAAATCGAAAAAGGCAACTTCCTTAGCCTTTTTAACGGCCTTAGATAATAATGCACCACATCCGCCAGTCGTAATAAAATATAGAATATGATTCTTTTGATAATACTTTGTACAGTCCTCATCTCTTGGCCCCTTACCAATAGTAGCCGTAACATTTAATTCCTTCATCATTGGTGCGAAGGCATCCATTCTAGATGAGGTCGTAGGTCCAATAGAACCAATGACATGCCCAGGCTTGGTTGGTGTTGGGCCAGCATAATATATAAATGCATCATTAAAATCTACAGGTAATGCTTCCTTATTTTCAAGCATTTTTTTCATTCTCATATGGGCTGCATCTCTTGCTGTATAAATAACACCTTCAAATTCAACAACATCTCCAGCCTTTAATTCCTTAAGCTTTTCCTTATCCATAGGGTATTTAATGATCATAATTCCACCACCTTATGTCTTGATGCATGGCACTGAATGTTTACAGCAACGGGTAAGGATGCAATATGGCAAGGATATAGATTAACCTTAACTGCTAGTGCTGTAGTTTTACCACCTAGTCCCATAGGCCCTACATTAAGCTTATTAATTTCTTCAAATAATTCCTTTTCTAGGGCTTTTGCATCCGAATCACTTGATTCATCATCTATTGGTCTTAAAAGGGATTCTTTGGCCAATAATGCGCATTTTTCTAGGTCTCCGCCGATACCAACACCAACAATTAATGGTGGACAAGGTCTACCTCCTGCCTCTTTGATCGTAGAAAGTACAAATTTCTTAATTCCATCTATGCCATCGGCAGGAACAAGCATTTTTACCCTACTCATATTTTCGCTTCCTGCACCCTTAGGGCATAGTGTGATTTTAAGCTTATCACCTAAGGTATGCTTAATATGTATAATTGAAGGAGTATTATCCTTTGTGTTGATTCTATTTAAAGGAGATTTCACTACACTTTTTCTTAAATAGCCCTCCCTATAGCCTAAGGATACTCCATCATTAATGGCTTTATAAATATCACCAGGGATATATACCTCATTCCCAATTTCAACAAAAACGATAGTAATACCTGTATCCTGGCACATAGGGATGTTTTCCTTCTCTGCAAGGCAATCATTTTCTATAATTTGCTCTAAAATAGATTTTGCTAAACCGCATTCCTTATTTTTAGCACATTCTATAGCATTTAAAACATCACTCTCTATATAGGTTGCAGCCTCAATAGCAAGGCGCTTAACCTCATTTGTGATTACGCTAGGTTCAATTGTTTTCATAAGAATCCTCCTAGGTAACATTATATAATAATTCTTATGAAATTTAATACGGAAAATGCTTTTATAGTTTGAATTACCTTCAAAAAAAGTTATAATGTAAGAAACGGAGTGATTATTATGAACGATAAATTTGAAAATTGGTTAAAAGCCAAGAAAATGGGGGAAATCACAGATGATGCTCTCCAACAAGATGATGTCGTTGGCTTTTTAGATAATATGAAGGGATTGTTATTCCCAGGATATGTAGAGCATGTAAATATATTAAGCGATTATATTGATGAAAAAATTGATGCAATAAAATATTTCTTGCATAAGCTATTAAGAGCAGTAGAAAGAATAACGAAGAACTCTTTATTATGTGAAAACATGATCGATTGCTTCTTTAACTTTATTCCAGAAATTGATTCTTATCTTCAAACAGATTTACAAGCTCTATTTGATGGGGATCCTGCTGCAAAAACAAAATCAGAAATTATCTTAACTTATCCTGGATTAACGGCTATCTTTACTTATAGAATTGCTCATGTCCTATATAAGCTTGAGGTGCCTATTTTACCTAGAGCTTTAACGGAATATGCACATAGTAAAACAGGTATAGATATTCATCCAGGTGCAGAAATTGATTCTTACTTTTTTATAGACCATGGTACAGGTATCGTCATTGGTGAAACAACTATTATCGGAAAGCATGTAAAATTATATCAAGGTGTAACCTTAGGCGCACTATCCTTAAGAGAGGGTCAAAAGCTTTCGGGAACAAAGCGTCACCCAACGGTTAAGGACAATGTAACAATTTATTCTGGTGCTTCCGTACTTGGTGGTGAAACCATTATTGGAGAAAATACAACCCTAGGCTCTAATGTATTTATTACAACAAGCGTTGAACCAAATATGACTGTAACAATTTTAGGTGAAAAAAGGCACAAGGAGTGATAATATGAAGGTTGAATATTACAAGGAATATAGTAATATTTTGGGAAGAGATATGGAATTTAAAGTTTTTGGCCATGCCGGAAAGCCTTGTATTGCATTTCCTGCAGAGGCAAAAAGATTCTATGATTATGAGGATCATGGCTTAATTGGGGCTATGGAATATTATATCGACCAAGGAAGAATCCAAGTATTTTGTGTGGATTCTTTCGATAATGAATCTTGGAGTGCGAACTGGAAAAACCCACATGACCGCATATTAGCACAAGAAGCATATTTTAATTATATAATTAATGAATTTGTACCAAGAGTATATGAAATTAATACAAAAGGTAATGGTGGAGGAGTAGCCGATGGTATTATGACATTCGGTGTATCCTTAGGTGCATATCATGCACTAAACTTCTTAGTAAGAAGACCAGATATCTTTAATCACGTGTTAGCCTTATCTGGAATTTATCATTCTGGCTTCTTCATTAAGGATTATGCGGATGAATTAACCTTCTTAAATTCTCCTCTAGATTCTTTAATTGTTATGCATAACAATCATCCATATGTTGAGCTATACAAAAGAGCTAGAATTATCATTTGTGTAGGGCAGGGTGCATGGGAGGATATCTGCTTAGAAGAAACAAGAAAGGTAGATCAAGCCTTAAAGAATTTAGGCATACCTGCTTGGGTGGATTATTGGGGATATGATAGACCTCATGATTGGCCTAGCTGGCTTGAGCAGGTACCGTATTTCTTGTACCATATTTTAGACTAATAAAATTCGAGGATAAGTCAATTATCCTCCTTTTTATTTTCGAATTTTATCCTATTTTGAATATCATTTTGAAAACCCTTACATTGCTTGGGAAAATCCAATATTTTTATTGCATTATGAAAAATTAAGAATATAATATATCTATCAAATTATGTTTTGATTAAAAAAAGACGAATATTTTCTATAATATTCAAAGAAAATTTTTGGGAAAGGAAATTCGAAAGACACAAGTCTTTCATTCGGTAAACTGCGTTGGCACAACCTATTATCGAATTGCACAACATAGTAAAGTACTATGGAGACAATTGCGTTGTAGATGGCATTAACTTAGACATCTACCCTAATGAGTTTGTTACTCTACTAGGTCCCTCTGGATGTGGTAAAACAACTACACTTAGAATGATTGGAGGATTTGAGTATCCTTCATCTGGTGAAATCATTGTCAATGGAAAAATTATTAATAATCTTCCTGCATATGCAAGACCTATTAATACTGTATTCCAAAGATATGCACTATTTCCTCATTTGAACGTTTTTGATAACGTTGCCTTTGGTATCCGTAACCGTGGAAGAAAATTCATGATTGAATTCTATGGCGGAAAGGAAAAGGTAATTCAGGGCTGTATCGAAGAAAAAATTAGAAGAGGTATCCCTGAAAAAAAAGCCAAAAAGGTGTCTTATTTTGACATCAACAAGTATTTGAAAATTTGTGTTAGGGATTCTGTAATGACAGCCCTTGAGATGGTAAATCTATCTGGCTTTGAAGAGCGTAGCATCGATAAGATTTCCGGTGGACAAATGCAAAGAGTTGCAATCGCAAGAGCAATCGTGTTAAAACCTAAAATTTTATTACTAGATGAGCCACTATCTGCACTAGATTTAAAGCTTCGTCAAAACATGCAATATGAGCTTAAGGAAATGCAAAGAAATTTAGGTATTACATTTATCTTTGTAACTCACGACCAAGAAGAAGCTATGGTAATGAGCGACCGTATTGTCGTTATGAAGGATGGTATCATTCAGCAGCTTGGTACACCAAAGGATATCTACAATGAGCCTGTCAACCGTTATGTTGCAAACTTCATTGGAGAATCTAATATAATTCAGGGTGTATATATTGGACGTAATCGTGTAAAGTTCTTAGGTGCAGAATTTTATGTTGTTGGATATGAATTTAGTGATATGGAACCTGTAGATGTAGTTATTCGTCCTGAGGACTGGGATGTTGTTCCTATGTCTAAGGCAAAGGTTAAGGGTGTTGTTACATCGAGTATTTTTAAGGGTGTACACTTTGAACTTTTAGTTGATATTGAGGGTGTAGAATATGTTGTTCACACCTACGAGGATATTAAAAAGGGAGAGGTTGTCGGCTTAACCATCGACCCATATGAGATTTGTCTTATGAAGCTTGATGGCTCTCCTAAGAAGCTAATTCCTGTTGAAGAAATTGAAAGAAGAAAAGATTTGTCAAAAGAGGTAGACTAAGATGCAGAAGACCAATCAGAAAAGGGTCATTCCAGCACATCAGGTTTCTCACCGTCTTGAACGAATGGCAAAGCCTTACCTTTATTGGTTATACTTACTTGCTGTAGTACCAATGATCGTAATGTTTTTCTTGATGTTTGTAGACACAGAAGGAATTAAATTCGATGGAATGGCATTTAGTATATCTAATTTTGCAATCCTTACCGAAGAATCTACACTTATCGCATTTTGGAATTCGATCAGGTTTGCAGTTTTAACTACTGTAATTTGTATTTTCTTTGGCTATTTAGTTGCGTATAGCTTATATCAATCAAAATTAAAGAATAAATATATGGTTTTATTATTGTTAATATTACCATCATGGACCAATATATTACTTAGAATTAATGCTTTAGCATCTATTTTTAAACCAAATAATATTTTACAAGATATTTTTAACCTACCTGCCGTAGGGGAGGGTATTATTGGTACAGATTGGGCAGTATTACTTGGTATGGTATTTACCTATTTACCATTTATGATTATGCCTATTTATACATCCTTAGAGAAGATAGATCCATTACTTCATGAGGCCTCCTTAGACTTAGGTATGACGGATTTCAAGAAGTTTTGGTATGTTACCTTCCCATTATCCTCTAAGGGTATTGTATCTGGGTCTATTATGGTACTTTTACCTTGTATGTCCGGATTTGCTATTCCACAAATCCTTGGTAATGGTAATGTATTACTTATCGGTAATATCATTGAACAAAGCTTCAAGAGTATGAGTTATAATAGAGGCTCAGTTTTAGCTATTGTAATTTTAATTATCATTTTAGGAGCTATCCTAATCATTAACAAGACAGATAAGGAGGGCTCAACATTACTATGATGAATGAAGAAGTAAAAGCATATGATCCTTCTAATTATTCCTATGCTAAGGCATCGGATTATGGATATAAGGATTATAAGGCCTTAAAGATGGCATGGAAGATATTAAAATATATCCTTTTAGCATTTTCCATTTTCATGATTTATTTTGCAGTGATCATTATTGCAATTCAGTCCTTCAATTCAACGGATTCTACTACTGAATTTGCATCCTTTACCTTCCAAAATTATGCAAAAATGTTTGGTAAAGGCTCCTTAAATGATTCTATTTTAAATACATTTAAGACATCTATTATTGCAACTTTGGTTGCAACAGTAATTGGTACATTTATCGCAGTAGGTGCATATTACCTACCTCCAAAGATTAAGAATAGATTATTATTGTTAAATAATATTCCATTATTAAATGCAGATATCGTTACTGGTATTTCTTTAATGCTTATATTCTCCTTGTTCTTAACTATAAATAAGAAATTCTTCGGCTTTTGGACAATTACAATTGCGCATATTTATTTCATATTACCTTACATTTTCTTATCCGTTCATCCAAAGATGAAGGAAATTGATCCGAATATGCTTGATGCATCACTCGATTTAGGAGTTAAGCCATTTCGGTCTGTATTAAAGGTAATTATTCCAGCAATTAAGGGTGGAATCTTCTCTGGTATGGTACTTGCATTTACCATAAGCTTTGAGGATTTCGTCGTTGGTTATTATACAAAGGGTAATGGATATAATACATTATCTATTTGGATTTATGCATCCATTGGTAGAAAGAGCCTATACCCTGGTGTATATGCATTCTCTACTATGGTTACAGCTGTTATGATTTTAGCTGTAGTATTATTCAATGTATATAAGAAATTTAATCTAGATGTAAAGATTAAGAAAGTATTCATGAATCTACGTAAGAAGAGGGAGGCAAAGCTTTATGAACAAAAGTAAGCTTGTATATGGGATCCTTCTTGCATCCGCTTTCGCTTTAGGATTAACATCCTGTAGTGGAAGGCAAACCCTATTATTTCTAAATTGGGGAGAATATATTGATGAGGAAATGCTTGATGCATTTGAAGATAAATATAATTGTACCGTAAGTATGGATTTAGGTGATTCTAATGAAATTTTCTACTCTATGGTTAGTGCAGGTACTACGGTATATGATGTTGTATGTCCATCAGACTATATGGTTGAAAAGATGTACATGAAGGGAATGCTTCAGGAAATTGATTTTTCAAAGCTTTCTATGTCTGGCTATAATCCAAATACGGAAGAAGGTAAGGCGAACATACGTAAGGGCGTCTTATCTATAATGCAGGATATGGATAATAATCTTAAGCAAAAAGATAGTACTTATCAAGCAGGTACAATTCAAAACTATTTTGTCCCATATCTATGGGGTACTTGGGGAATTATGTATTCTACAAGGAAAGAGGATTTACCAAAGGAGGGTGAGGTTCCACCTACATACGAGAATACAATTAAGTATGCTATAATCGAATCTGAAAATCAATGGAGCTCCTTATTTGATAGAAATTCCCTTCCGAAAGGAACAAGAGTTTCTATGTATGATTCCTATCAGCATGCATATTATGCTGCAAGCCGTTATTTTGAAAAGACAAAGCCTTTAACAAATACCTATGGAAATCCACTTTCTACTCTGGATTTAGAGCGTATGAGAGATTTGGTTAAAAATATGAAGTTTGACTCTTGGGGAACCGATAATATAAAGAAGGATATTGTTGCAGGAAATACGGATGTAGGATTCATGTGGACAGGTGATTTCTTATATTACTACTGTGAAAATGCGGCAAAGGTCGCTATTGAAGCATATATTAATGGCGATGTAACTATGGATAATATGGAAGCTATGCTTGCAGAAATATGTGATTCTTCGGATAGAGTATATGAAGCAAATGGTAAAAGATATGGTATTGGCTTCGATTTATTTATTCCAGATGACACTGTTGCCTTCTGTGATAATTTAGTAATTCCTAAGGATGCATCGAATGTCGATTTAGCACATAAATTCATTGATTTTATGTCTTCTTATAAAACTAGTGCTTCTTTAGATGAAGAAGGAAAAGAAATTGATCCTTCCACCTTAGATGATGCAGACATTTTAACTCCAAAGTTTTCAAACACATATTATGTTACATATGATGCTGTAACTATTGATGTATATGAGGATTTAGTGGGATTACAGGATCCATCTGTATTTAATCAAGAATTAGCAGATATCTCTAAAGAAGAATTTAGAACAATGAATGTAGAGGACACAACTCTTTATGGTGTATTATATGATTATGTAACGGGCATAGCATTTACAAAGTATTATGAAAAGGACAATGTAAAGGGAAGCATATTAGCCACATTTGGTCAAAAATATATCGATCAAATTAATACGACATTTAATAATGCAAGAACATAAAAAGATACTTTAGTATCTTGGGGCTTTATAAGCCCCTTTTCTTTATAGATAAATAGAAACAAAATATAAAAAACTCTATAGACAAAATTCACTTTGTGACCAGTATTTTTAAGACTTGTTTTGAAAAATATGTCAAATAGGATATAATATAGAATGAGAGTTTGCGGAAGGAGGGAATATGATGATCAATTTCCATAAGTATTCATTCTTGGATTGCAAGAAGCTTAAACGATATATTGAGAATGATGATTATTGGATTTGTCAATACAATCCAATATGGATATTCGTTTGGAGTGATTATTATAAGCCTGAAATTTGCTTCCGTCACGACTTTGTGTTCATTAGGTTTATGATGCCTGATGTTGGTATGTGCTACTACCCTCCTTTAGGCAAGGGGGATTTAAAGCAAGCAATAGAGGATATGGAAGAGGATGCAAAAGAGAAAGGCTTTGATTTTTATTTAGCCCCTGTTGCTGAATCCTTATATCCATATGTTTCAAAGCTTAGTGATAAGCTTTATGAAAATAGAAATTTTGATACCTATATATGCTCCTCAGACTCCCTATCCTTCTTCAAGGAAAAGGAATATAAGGAAAAAAGAAAGCTATGCGAAAAATTTGAAAAGCAGCATAGAGATGCGGTATATAAGCCAATAAAGAAGGAAGACTTTGGTTTGATTTTGGAATTTATTACCGATTGGAATCAGGAGCATTCGGATCAATATAACACTCCCTATTTTTATAAGCAATTAAATATGATAAAAAAATGTATGGATCATTTATATGAGCTAGATTTATTTGGAATAATCTTAATGGATGAAAAGAAGGTCTATGGTGTTGCGATTGCATCCTTGATTGGTAATGTTGCAACATTACATGTAAACCTATCCTTAGATAGTATTCCTGGTGCAGCAGAGGAGCTTATGCAGTGCTTCGCAAGAACTACCTCTCTAAAAGCGAGATATATTTCTTTAGAGGTGGATTCAGGGGATTTAGTAGAAAGGAAGAAAAAGTCTTCCTATAAGCCTCTAAAGCTTGAAAAGTACTACGCAACATTTAATCTTTAATTTTGGCATAAAAAGATATATAATAAAAAAGAAATGGCCTTAGGGCTTAGGAGGATTTATTAATGGAAAATAATACAAGAGAAAATATTCCGGAAAGTATTTGGGCTGATGGAGTACCAGAGAATATAGAGGATAAGGATAGAATTAGTCCAGAGGAGCTTCATGGTATGGCTATTGATTATGTCATGAAGAAGGTTATTTTACCTAAAGGCTTTAAGGTTGAACAGGGCTTCCCAAGAAGGGATTTCCCAAATATTGTTATGAAAAGAGATGGGGTAATCTATATGGTGGTTGTATTCCCATCTGTATTTCCAAGCTATGCTACTCCAAACGATGATTTTCGTTTGAAGGTAGTAGAAAACGCAAAGAAATTTGATGCAGTTGCATTATATGCACCAGTAGGATATAAATCTATTGATGAGGAGCGTGCAAAGGCACAGCTTACTCTAAAGGGAGATGTATTCCAAACCATGTTCCCAGGATTTATTGTTTTAAACGATCAAGAGCATCAGGATTTCAATGTCAAGCCTGAGGATTTATTCCGTCCATAAGAGAAGCCTCTTGGCTTCTTTTCTTTATACTAAAGGGAAAAAATTTTTAAATTCATGGTTGACTATAGACTAATTATTTAATATAATTACTATGTTGTAACATGCACCACTTAGAAAGGGTCAAAAATGGATAAAATCCTACCCTAATAGTGTGTCTTAAATAATGAAGGAGGTAATACGACATGTATGCAATTGTTGAAACTGGTGGAAAGCAAGTAAAGGTTGAAGTTGGCGAAGCTATCTATGTTGAAAAGGTAGAAGTAGCAGAAGGCGAATCTTATACTTTCGATAAGGTTTTATTAGTAGCTGGTGATGAAACAAAGGTTGGTGCTCCATATGTTGAGGGCGCTACAGTTGTTGCAAAGTGCGAGAAACAGGGAAGAGGCAAGAAGATTACAATCTACAAGTATCGTCCTAAGAAGCATTCTGCATCTAAGAAGGGTCATCGTCAGTCATATACTAAGTTTGTTGTTGAAGCTATCAATGCTTAATTATGACTACTTATTATATTGAACGTAAAACAAATGAAGCATTAATCGAGATTAAAGGACATGCAGGAGCGGGCACTAGTGGTCATGATGTTGTATGTGCAGCAATCTCTACAGCCTGTTATATGACAGCAAATCTCATTGACAAATTGGATTTACGTTACAACATCTTAGATCTTGTTTGTGAGGATGGCTATTTCAGATTACAGGTAAAAACTGATAATCATGTAGTTTTAGGTATCTTCGATAATTTAGAAGAGCACATTATAGAATTACATAATCAGTATCCTAAATATTTAAAAATGAAGAAATAGGAGGATTCAAGATATGTTACTTAAGCTTAATATTCAGTTATTTGCATATAAAAAAGGTGTAGTTACAACTAAACACGGCCGTGATTCTGAGGCAAAGCGTTTAGGCGCTAAGGCTTCTGATGGTGAGGTTGTTACAGCTGGTTCAATTTTATACCGTCAAAGAGGTACTAAGTTCTTCCCAGGCGAAAATGTTGGTCGTGGTGGAGACGATACTTTGTATGCAAAGGTTGCTGGAACAGTAAAGTTCGAGCGTAAGGGACGCGACAAGAAGCAGATTTCTGTTTACCCAATCGCTGAATAATTAAATTGCAAGAATTTAGCCCAAAGGTACCACGGTCTTTTGGGCTTTATTTTTCAATAAAAAGGAGGGAATACTCATGTTTATAGATTCCGCTACAATGGAAATCACTGCTGGTAAGGGTGGAGATGGTATTGTTGCATATAGAAGAGAACTAAAGGTCGAGCGCGGTGGACCTTATGGTGGATCTGGTGGAAAAGGTGGATCCGTTATCTTCGTAGGCGATGAAGGTATGTCCACATTACTTGATTTAAGATACAATAAGGTTGTTAAGGGAAATCCTGGTGAAAAGGGTAAGAATAAGGGTATGTATGGTGCAAATGCTGATGATACCTATATTCGTGTACCTGTAGGTACAACTATATTTGATGATGATTCTGGTAAGGTCATTGGAGATATTACCAAAAACAAGCAAGAGGTTATCGTATGTAAGGGTGGCCGTGGTGGTAGAGGTAATATGGCATTTGCCAATGGTGTTATTAAATGCCCTGATTTTTGTGAAAAGGGTGAGCCTGGCGAGCATAGGTTTATTCGCTGCGAACTTAGAGTTTTAGCGGACTGCGGACTTGTTGGATTCCCTAGTGTTGGTAAATCCACTTTAATTAGTGCAGTTTCCTCTGCAAGACCAAAAATTGCCGCATACCATTTTACAACCTTACAACCGAATTTAGGTATGGTAAGATTAGATGATGGTAGAGACTTCGTCATGGCAGATCTACCTGGTATTATCGAGGGTGCGCACGAGGGTGCAGGCTTAGGACTTCAATTCCTACGTCACATCGAAAGATGTAAGGTTATTGTCCATATCATAGATATGGCCTCTGTAGATTTGAGAGATCCATATAATGATTTTGTAACTATTAATAATGAGCTAAAGGAATATAAAATGAATTTAGCCAATCGTCCAATGATTATTGTTGCAAATAAGATGGATTTACCACAGGCAAAGGAAAACTTAAAGGAATTTAAGAAAAAGGTTCAACTACCTATCATCGAAATATCTGCATATACAAAAGAGAATTTAAATGAGCTTTTATATAAGATTGCAGATACCCTAGATTCTACAGAAAGCTTCAGCTTATTTGAAGAGGATGAGCTCGATGTTGTAGAATATGGCTTAGAAGAGGAAAAGAAGCCATTTACTATTGAAAAGCAAAGTGATGGTGTATATAACATCACTGGAGATAAGATCAAAAGAGTCATTGAAATGACAGATTTTGATTCGGATACAGCAAGATACCGCTTTGCGCGTCAGCTTAGAGCCTATGGCGTTGATGATGCCTTAAGAAAGCTTGGCGTACAAAATGGTGATACTGTTAGAATTTATGATATTGAATTTGAATTCATAGAATAAAAGATGGGGACTACAAAGTCCCCATTTTAATCGTCTAAAACACCTGTTTGTGATAAATATTCTAAATATTCCTCATGAGGTAATATTTCCATATTTTTTACCTTAAATAGATTATTTTCCTTAGCGATATAAACTCTATTTTGGCAATCCATATCTGGTGTATCTAAATAGACATCAATCATTTTGACATAATTATCAATTAAATATTTTACTCTTGCGTGGCCATCAAGTAATACATATTCATCATCGATTATTGTAACTGGTACAACAAGCCTTTCATTTTCTAAATATTTTTCTATTGCATCATATTTCTTTTGGTCAATAAAGAATTTGGATGGCTGTAATATATCTACTGGCAGCTTAAATGTATGTATATCATCATATGCGAAATAGAAGCTTCTATCTGAATTATAAAAGCGTACAATTTGTTTATTATATTTTCTAAATGCAGCTATAGCATCCTTAATATGTAAAATATTATCATAAATGACCTTGGAATCCATACCATGAATTTCAAATTCATAATGGTATTTTTTATCGTCATCTACTATGGTAAAGCAATTTCCTAAGGCCTTATTATCAAAGGTATAAAAGGAATCTATTCTATCTCTTATTATTTTCACGTTTCATCACCAAATTCATTATAAATACATTTTAAAAATTTCTCAAGTAAATCTCCACTTTTGGATAGATGAATATAATTGAAATTATATTCCTTGAGTGCTATAATAAAAGAAATATTTTTGGAGGAATAGACTTTATGAACGATTTAATGAGAGAAAAAATTTTAAGAAATCTTGAAACAAATAGCCGTATTGACCTTCATGATTTAGCTATTATGATGGGAGTTAGTGAGGCTGAGGTCGCGAATGAAGTCGCCCAAATGGAGAAGGAACATATCATTTGTGGATATACAACCCTAATCAATTGGGATAATACCTCTAAGGAGGTTGTAACTGCCCTAATTGAGGTTAAGGTCACTCCTCAAAGAGGAATTGGCTTTGATTCTATCGCACAGAGAATCGCAAAATTCCCAGAGGTTACAAGCGTATATTTAATGAGTGGTGGATTTGACTTCGCTGTATTCATTGAGGGTAAATCCATGAAGGAGGTAGCAAGATTTGTCTTTGACAAGCTTTCTACCTTAGATTACATCCTATCTAGTGCTACTCACTTCGTTTTAAAGAAGTATAAAGATCATGGTGTAGATCTTTTTGAGGAGAAGAAGGATGAGCGTATGCTGGTAGTTGCATAATGCGTGATTTTCTATCGAAAAAGGTCAAAGATTTAAAGCCGAGCGGAATCCGTAAATTCTTCGACATCGCAAAGGAAATCGAAGGCTGTATTTCCTTAGGTGTTGGTGAGCCGGATTTTGATACACCATGGCATATAAGAGAAGAAGGTATATATTCCTTAGAAAGAGGAAAGACACATTATACTTCCAATTCTGGTTTAAAGGAATTAAGAATCGAAATCTCTAATTATTTAAATAGAAAGAATCATTTAGATTATAACTATCTTGATCAAATCTTAGTTACCGTAGGTGGTTCTGAGGCCATTGATTTAGCCCTTCGTGCAATGATTGAGGATGGAGATGAGGTCATTATTACAACCCCATGTTATGTATCCTATTTACCTTGTGCGATTATGGCTGGGGCTAATGTGGTTGAAATTCCTTTAAAAAACGAAAATGAATTCCGCTTAACAAAAGAGGAATTAGAGGCTGCAATAACACCAAAAAGTAAAATTCTTTTAATGAATTTTCCAAATAACCCAACAGGAGCTATTATGGAATATAAGGATTTAGAAGAAATAGCTAAGGTAGTTATTGAGCATGATTTAATTGTAATTTCAGACGAAATCTATTCTGAATTAACCTATTTTGGGCGACATAGATCTATAGCTGAGGTTCCTTTAATGAAGGAAAGAACAATTGTAATCAACGGATTCTCAAAATCCTATGCAATGACAGGCTGGAGATTAGGCTTTGCCTGTGGACCAAAGGAAATTATAAAAGAGATGACAAAGATTCATCAATTCTGTATTATGTGTGCTCCAATAACAAGCCAGCATGCGGCTGTTGAAGCTCTAAAAAATGGGGATAATGACGTCCTTGAAATGAAAGAAGCATACGATGAAAGAAGAAGATATCTTCTTTATCGTTTAAAGGAAATGGGCCTTCCGTGCTTCACACCTAAGGGTGCATTTTACGTCTTCCCTGATATACGTAAATTTGGTATGACAAGCGAAGAATTTAGCTTAAAGCTTTTAAAAGAGAAAAAGGTAGTTGTTGTACCAGGATCCGCATTCGGTGAATCAGGAGAGGGATTCATAAGAATCTCTTATGCTTATTCTATCGAAGATTTAAAGAAGGCCTTGGCCCGAGTAGAGGAATTTATTCAAACATTAAAGTAAGCATTAAGGACTTGAAATGTTAAATTTTAAGTCCTTTTTGTTGGAAAGGATGTATTATGGAAAAATATGAAATTCATAAATTCTTGGAAGAATATAAGCAAAAGCTTATGGATATGCATCAAGCATTACAAATCGATACAAAGGAACCAAGATTAAAAGAGTTAAATGAAGAAATCCAAGCCCCTGAATTTTGGGGTGACCCGAAACATGCCCAAACGGTTATTGGACAAGCAAATGCACTAAAGGATACAATATCGAGCTATAATAGCGCGAAAAGCCAATATAACGATATTAGAGAAATGGTCGATTTAGCCTTAGAGGATACGGATGCAATGGCACTTCTTGAGGAATCCATTGAGGATTTAAAATCCTATATGTCAGAGCTTGAAAAGAAGGCTTTATTTAGTGGTAAATATGATTTCAATAATTGTATTTTAGAGCTACACCCAGGTGCTGGTGGTACAGAATCTATGGACTGGGCAGATATGCTTTATAGAATGTATACAAGATTTTGTGCAAGAAAGGGATTTAAGACCTCTGTCATTGACTTTCAAGCAGGAGATGAGGCTGGGATTAAATCCGTTACCCTATCGATTGAAGGTCCATATGCCTATGGCCTATTAAAGGCTGAGCGTGGAGTACACCGCTTGGTTCGTATTTCTCCATTCGATTCGAATGCGAGAAGACATACCTCCTTCTGTAGCTGTGAAATTGCACCTCAAATTGAGGAGACCTCTGATTTAGTGATTCCTGAGGAGGATTTAAGAGTTGATACCTTCTGTTCCTCAGGTCCTGGTGGACAGGGTGTTAATACAACCTATTCTGCAGTAAGAGTTACGCATAAGCCAACGGGTCTATTTGTTGCATGCCAAAAGGAAAGAAGCCAAATCCGCAATAAGGAAATCGCGATGACCTTATTAAAATCTAAGCTATTAGAGCTTGAAATTAAGAAGCAAGAGGAAGAGCTTGCTAAAGAAAAGGGTGAACAAATGGGTATTAATTTTGGTTCACAGATACGTTCCTATGTATTCTGCCCATATACCCTAGTTAAGGATCACCGTACGGATTATGAAATGGGAAATATTAACGCTGTAATGGATGGAGATATCGAAGGCTTTATGCTTGAATATTTAAAGATGAAGGCTGGTGCGAAAAATGAATAATGAAGAAGTAAAGGAAGCCAAAGAGACAATTTTAGAAATAGAAAAAAAGAATAAGCCTGATTTAAAAAAATGGCTTATTCAATATATATGGGTTACCGTTGGTGTAATCTTTGTAACGCTTGGTTATTATTTTTTCTTTGACCCTGCAAATATTATTGCAGGTGGTGTTACCGGTCTTGCAGTATTCCTAAAGCCTCTATGGAAAAATTCAAGCTGGTTCACATCTTCTATATTCCTATATGGTATAGAAGCGATCTGCTTACTTTTAGGTTTAATATTTATTGGTAAGGATTTCTTTTTAAAGACGATTTATGCATCGTTATTATACCCATCCTTAGTATTTATTCTAGAAAGAATAAGTATTCCAGGAGATGTTCCTCTTCAAATGGTCATCTATAAAAGCATTCAAAATAATACGGAATTAATTTGCTTATTATTTGGTGCATTATTAACGGGTGGTGGAGTTGGTATTGCCCTAAGAAATAATGGTTCTACTGGTGGTATGGATGTCGTTCAAAAAATGATTTCAAAATATGCAAAGATTCCACTATCTCAAACGATGTATTTCACAGACTGGGTAATCGTAATATTTGCGGGATTAAAGTTTAATCCATTCTCCTATTCTATAGAATATGTTGTCTATGGTTCAATAGCTGTACTTGTTGAGGGCTTTATCATCGATTATATTGCCCTATCCATCAAGCCAAGAAGAACGGTATATGTTATATCCGATAATCCAGAAAGCATTAAGGATTTAATCTATTCTGAGCTTGACCGCGGTGTAACCTTCTCCCCAGTTAAGGGAGCTTATACCAATAAGGAAAGAACAATGGTTATTTGTACAATGGATAAGAATGAGGCCTATAGAATTGTAGGTATGATTTCTAAGGTTGATCCTAAGGCATTTACCTTTGTAACCTCCTGTAAAGAGGTAAGAGGAGAATATGGCAAGAGGGGCATATTTTAATGATTGTAGAAAAGGTTTTGAAGACCAAAAAGGGTTTATATCAAATTACAATTGATAATAAAAATTATTTATTTAGTGAAGATACTGTCGTTCAATTTCATTTGATTGAGGGACATAGAACCACGCAAAAGGAAATTGATCTTGCTATAAAGAGTGAAGATGTATCTTCACTTTTTCATAAGGCTGTAGCTTATGCTTTAAAATATGGCGCGGGTGAAAAGAGAGTTAGGGATTATTTAAAAAGAAAAGAGGTTCCTTATCCTACGATGGATTCTATTATAAATAGAATGAAGGAGGATAAGATTTTAAATGATTTAGAATTGATAGATTCTTTAATCGAATCTTATGCCAAAAAGGGAAATGGACGTAATTTAATAAAAGAAAAGCTATACCAAAAGGGCTTTAAAAAGGAAGATATAGAGGCTAGATTATCTTATATGGATATGAATACCTATAAAAATGGACTAATCAAGCTATTTTCTAAGGTGGAGCATAGATATGATAAATATGATTTACCTATTCGAAAAGAAAAACTAAAGGCCTATTTATTATCTAGAGGATACACTTATTCTGAAATTGCTTTCCTGTTCTAATTTAACTTGTTAAATTGGCAATTCTAATATATAATAAAAGTAACTGCGTTACGATATAGAAAGAAGGAGTGATATTATGTCTGTTCGCGAAAAAATTAATGGTGATTTCCTTTATTATTTCGATCAAGGAAAGGTAACCGACGCATACCAGGTGTTTGGAGCACACCTAGTAAAGGATGAGTATGGGAATATGGTCGCATGTGAGTTTACCTTATATGCACCAAATGCTGACCACATTTATATTATTGGTGAGTGGAATTATTACCAAGAGGGTCAAACCGAAATGTTTTGCATCGATAGTAAGGGTATTTGGTATGCAAGAATTGAGGGCAATTACGAGTGGAAGGCATACAAGTATGTCATCTACACAAAGAATGGACAACGTTTAATTAAAGCTGATCCATATGCATTCTATAGTGCATATCGTCCTGCACAGGACTCTAAGGTTTATGATATTGATGGATATTGTTGGAATGACCAGGATTGGATGTTTACCCATGAAAAGACCTATGATAAGCCTTTAGCCATTTATGAAATGCATTTAGGATCTTGGAGAAAGAAGCCAGATGGTTCATTCTATACCACTGCAGAGCTTGCTCCTATGGTCGTTGATTATATAAAGCAATATGGATTTACTCATGTTGAGGTAATGCCTGCATATGAGCATCCACTAGATATGTCCTGGGGATATCAGGGAACTGGTTATTATTCCGTTTCCGCTAGATGGGGCGTTCCTAAGGATTTCATGTATTTTGTTGATTTATGTCACCAAAATGGTATTGGTGTAATTATGGACTGGGTTCCTGGTCATATTTGTCGTGATGCTCATGGCTTATATATGTTTGATGGTACTCCACTTTATGAATATTCAAAGCCTGAGGATAGAGAAAATGTGGAATGGGGAACTGCAAACCTTGACTTAGGTAAGGGAACAACGAGATCCTTCCTATTCTCTAACGCAATGTTCTATATGAATTATTTCCACGTCGATGGTTTCCGTGTCGATGCTGTATCGAATTTAATTTACTGGCTAGGAAACTGCAATCGTGGTGTAAATGAGGGCGCATGTGATTTCTTAAGACAGTGCTCTAGATTAATCTTCGGTAAGGATGATAGAGTATTATTCATGGCTGAGGATTCTAGTGCTTATGGTAATGTTACAAAGCCAGTTGACTTTGGGGGACTTGGATTTAACTATAAGTGGGATATGGGTTGGATGAACGATACACTTAAGTATTTCAAGCTAGACCCAATCTATAGAAAGTATCATCATCATCAATTGACATTCTCTATGATGTATTTCTATAGTGAGCAATTCTGCCTGCCTCTATCTCATGATGAGGTTGTACACTGTAAGGGCTCCTTATTAAATAAGATGCCAGGAGATCGTTGGCAGCAATTTGCAAATTATAGATTATTAATTGGTTATATGTTTACACATCCAGGAAAGAAGTTGCTTTTCATGGGTGATGAATTATCTACCTATGATGAATGGCATTATGAGAGTGAGCTTGCATGGAATATCCGTCAATATCCAGATCATGATGCAGCTGCAAGATTCGTTCGTGATATGACCTTAGTTTATAAATATCATGCACCATTATGGCAGCAAGATTATTCTACAAATGGATTCTACTGGATTCAAGCGGATAATGCAGAACAATCCTTATATGTATTTGCAAGAGTTGCAAATGATCCAAAGGATCAACTAGTTATCGTAATGAACTGTACACCAAATACATATGATAATTATAGAATTGGTGTACCTGAGGCGGATGAATATGAAGAGGTAATCAACTCAGATAAGGATATTTATGGTGGTTCGAATAGAATCAATCCATTCAACTTAAAGGTTGAAAACTATGGTCAGGATAATCAAGCACATAGTGTATTAATGACTATTCCACCTTTAGGTATTTCTATACTTAAGCCTATTTATAAGCCAAAGGCAAAAGAAGAGGTTAAGGTAGAGGCTAAGGTAGAGGTTAAGGAAGAACCTAAAGAAGCTAAAAAGACTACTAAGAAGCCAACTACAAAAAAGGCTTCTGCTACAAAAGCGCCTGCAAAGAAGGCAACAACAAAGAAGAAAACTGCATAATCTATTTAATATAATTAAATAAACTGAAGCAATTACGTTGTTTTCGAAACTTTTTTCTATGAAGTATTGAAAGTTTCGGAATCAATGTGATAAAATGCTTATGGAGTTTTCGAAAATGGAGGGAAACGTATAATGAATAATTATCCTAATTTTAAGGACAAAGAAACATTTAAAAAAGCATTTAAGGCGAATGTAGAAGCTAAATATGCTATCGATTTTGAAAAGTCAACACCATATCAACAGTACGTTGTACTAGGTGAAATGATTAGATATTATATTGCCAAGGATTGGAATAACACAAACCAGGTAACATTTGATACAAAGGCTAAAAAGGTTTATTACTTCTCTATGGAGTTCCTAATTGGCCGTATGATTACAAACAACCTTATGAACGCAGGCGTTTATGATGTTGTAAAGGAAGCTTTCGATGATATGGGTATCGACCTTAATGAGGTTGAGCACCAGGAATCTGATGCGGGCTTAGGTAATGGTGGCTTAGGTCGTCTTGCTGCATGCTTCATGGATTCTGTTGCATCCTTAGGCCTACCTGTACATGGTAACTGTATCCGTTACCGCTATGGCTTCTTCGAGCAAGGTGTAGTTAATGGTTATCAGGTTGAGCACCCTGATCGCTGGTTAAAGGATGTTCACGTTTGGGAAATCCGTAAGGATGATCAGGCTGTTGAAATTCCATTCTATGGATATATTCAAATGTCTACCGTTAATGGTAAGCTTGTAGTAGAGCATAAGGATGCTGAATATGTTAAGGCAGTACCATATGATGTACCTATGATTGGTGCAGGTAACCATATCGTTAATACATTAAGATTATGGAGTGCAGAACCAGCTTCAACATACCCTGAAAATGATGCGTTCCAGTATGCAAGAAATTTAAGAGAAATTTCTTCTATGCTATATCCAAATGATGATACCGATGAGGGTAAGCTACTTCGTTTAAAGCAGCAGTATTTCTTTGTTGCTGCAGGTGTTAATGGAGCACTTCGTCTTCATAAGAAGACCTTTGGTACAGTAAAGAATTTAGCTGACAAGTTAGTATTCCATATCAATGATACACACCCAGCTTTAATCGTTCCTGAATTAATGAGATATTTAGTTGATGAGGAAGGATTAGCTTGGGAGGAAGCATGGAACATTACTAAGAACTGCTGTGCATATACAAACCATACAATTTTAGCAGAAGCACTTGAAAAGTGGCCAGTTCACCTATTCAAGAGATTATTACCAAGAATTTATACGATTACAGAGGAAATCAACCGTCGTATATTGCTTGAGATTGCATCTGTTTATGGTCCAAATTCTAAGCAGGCTTATGACATGGCTATCATCAAGGATGGTAGAGTACATATGGCGAATTTAGCAATCCATGGCTCATTCAGCGTAAATGGTGTTGCTGCACTTCATACAGAAATTTTAAAGAATATCGAAATGAAGGTATTTAATGACTACTATCCTGGAAAGTTCAACAACAAGACAAACGGTATTACTCACCGTCGTTGGGTTGCACAATCCAATCCAGAATTAGTTGAAATTTTAGATAAGTATTGTGGTAAGGATTGGATTAAGGATCCTGAAAAGTATTTCCCTGAGCTATTAAAGATTGCGGATGATCCAAAGGCTCAGAAGGAATTCGCTTTAATGAAGAAGGCTCGTAAGGAAGCTTTAGCTACAAAGATCTTTAATGAGCAGGGTATTTCATTAGATACAAACTCTATCTTTGATGTACAGGTTAAGAGATTACATGAATATAAGCGTCAGCTAATGAACGCATTACATATTATGTATATTTATAACCGCTTAAAGAGCGATGCTGAATTTAAGAAGAATTATCATCCTCATACATTTATCTTCGGTGCAAAGGCAGCATCAGGCTATGTTTTAGCTAAGAAGATTATCAAATTAATTAATACTATCGCTGATAAGGTTAATAATGATTACGAAACAAATTCCCTATTAAAGGTTGTATTCTGCGTTAACTATAATGTAACTTATGCAGAAACGATTATGCCAGCTGCAGATGTATCTGAGCAGATTTCAACAGCTTCTAAGGAAGCATCTGGTACAGGTAATATGAAGTTCATGATGAATGGTGCAATTACTTGTGGTACACTAGATGGTGCTAACGTAGAAATTGGTGAGCTTGTTGGTGATGAAAATATCGTTATCTTCGGTATGACTGCAAAAGAGGTAACTGACCTTTATGATCAGGGTGGATATAATCCTTGGGATTATTATAACAACGACCAAAGAATTCGTCAGGTTATTGATCAATTAACGAATGGATTCTTTGACCGTGTAGATAGAGGCGAATTCCAAATGATTCGTGATACATTACTTGGCAAGGATAACTACTTCGTATTAAAGGATTTCGATTCCTATGTAAAGGCTCAGGAAAAGATTAATGAGCTTTATAAGGACCAGAAGAAGTGGTTACATATGTCTATTGTAAATATTGCAAAATCTGGCTTCTTCACTACGGATCGTACAATGAGACAGTACAATGAGGATATTTGGCACGTTAGCCCAATTGAGACTGTTAAGCCAAAGGCTGAGGCAGCTACTCCAAAGAAGGCTTGTCAAAAGCGTTCTTCAGCTAAGAAGGCTTAGGAATTGTATATTTAAAAATTATAGGGGATGCAAGTCCCCTATTTTTTGAATAAGGAGGGAATATGTTCGAATTTAAAAATAAAACCATCCTAGAAGAAAGTATTAAAAAAGAGAAAAAGAAAACGACTCTCTTTTCTGTTTTGCGTGCTATTTTAGCTGTTTCAACTATTGTATTTATTTTATGCTTATTATCCATAGGGGATTATCTCTTATATGGATTATTATCTGGCGGATTCTTCATTTTATTTATGATAGCGATTATTTTATCGAATCCATTCTATAAAAGGGTAAGAATCCTAGAAAATAAGCGTAAGGTATATGAGCGTCATATGCAAAGAAGAGAAAAGAAATTCTCTCATTTTTCGGATAATGGTGCTGAATTTAAGGATAAGGAAGACTATAAATTGTCCGATTTAGACGTTTTTGGCCCTAAATCCCTATACCAATACCTTAGTGAGGCAAAAACCCCTTTAGGAAGGTCTATGCTTGCCAATCAGCTAAAAAATCCAATCAAGATGGAGGATGGATTTACAAATTTTGTAAATACACTTGCAGATTGTGAGGAATCCCTAGACCTTGAGGCATCCTTAATGGAATTCAAAAAGGGACAAAATGGTATTACAACGAATGAGTTTGAATCCGTAGTTCATGATGAGATATCCTATAAATTTTGGTATATTTTACCAATAGTAAGCTTTCTATTCATGCTTATATATATACCAATTTTCCTTATCTATGGATTTAATCCATATATTCTACTCATCTTTTTAGCATTCAATTTTATTTCATCTAAGATTATAATCAAGGATAAAATCTATAGAGTGGATGCGAATTCCTATTATTATTTAGCGGATTTATATGTCGATTTATCTGAATCCATAAAAAATACAAATATATCTGATCCTTATTACAATAAATTAAAGGAAGAAATTATAAATGAATTGCCCTTAATGAAAAAAATAAGGGGTATATATACCTTACTTCTCATAAGAAGAAATCTATTACTTAATATTATATTAAATATAATATTTTCCTTTGATGCCTTCTTAATTTTATACCTTAAGGCTAAGATATCTAAGGGTATAAAATTAAATAAAGCTATAGAAAATATTGCAATACTTGAAGTCGCATTATCCTTCAAAAATATTGGTATGGATAATTTAGAATATACCATTCCAGAGGATAATGATATTCTACTAGCTCATGATATGAGACATCCTTTTGTTAAGGATTGTATTCCAAATTCTATCGAATTCGATGGTGGTATTGTTTTAACAGGTTCAAATATGAGCGGTAAAACAACATTTATGAGAACCTTAGGTATTTGTATGCTGTTAAAAAATGCATCCTCCATTGTTCCTGCAGTAAGCTTTAAGGCACCAAGCCTTACTATTTATACCTCGCTTAGAGCAAATGATATGCTACAGGAGGGGGTATCTACCTTCTATGCTGAAATCAAAAGAATGAATAAAATTAATCAAGCTATAAAGAAAGAGAAATGCTTGGTTTTAGTGGATGAAATCTTTAAGGGAACCAATGCGCTTGAGCGCACTTTGGCATCAAGAAAGGTTATAGAAAAGCTCAATATGTATCATGCTATATTTATTATATCTACGCATGATTTTGAGCTATGTGAAACGGAAGGTATCACAAATTATCATTTTGAAGAAAGCTATAAGGATGATAAAATTTTCTTTGATTATAAATTAAAGGAAGGCCCAGGCATAAAGGGGAATGCCTTATATCTTCTTAAAATGTCTGGAATACTAGAGTGAAAATGGCTAATTTTAGTCATTTTTTCTTTTTCTTGAGATTTCTTTGAAAAACACGATTTTATATTATATAATAATATAGAGGTGGTGTAGATGGTATTTGCAATTAAATTTTGGATATTCAATTTAGACTTTACCACCATACTATCCTTTATTATTGGAATTGGGATTGGTATGTTATTATTAAGCCTAATCTACGCTTTAGTAGTCCTATTATCTATGAGAGATAAAAAATATAAAGCAAAGCTTCAGGCGAATGATTTATCTGTTCGGGAAGCAGAGGAAATGATTCGAATTGCCAAGGCCTCCTTTAATGATAAAACACTAAGGGGAGATCAAAAGGAGCTTGAGCATTTCAAATATGTATCTATGAATTTAGTTTATGGAATTGCATCTAGATTCTATCCAGATTCTAAGCATCCTTTTTTTGAACTTACGATTGATGAATCCTTAGAGCTTATTACCTATGTTAAGGAAAGATTAGATCAAATATTAAATCATAGAGTATTAAAGCTTATAAGAAAATATAAGGTATCCTCTATTATGTCTTTAACAGAGGCTACGATGCAGGTATTTGATTCTAAGGCCTATGAGGTTGGCAATGCATTTAAAAACACAATGAAGACAGGCTCATATATTTTAAGTATCATTAATCCATTGAATCTATTAAAGAAGAGTACAGTAGATATATCCGTAAAAATTATTATGAAAAAGATATATTTAGCAACTATTGGAATCGTTGGCGAAGAGGCCTATAAGATCTTCTCT
This sequence comes from Anaeroplasma sp., assembly GCF_034179385.1. Classification (NCBI taxonomy): domain Bacteria; kingdom Bacillati; phylum Mycoplasmatota; class Mollicutes; order Anaeroplasmatales; family Anaeroplasmataceae; genus Anaeroplasma; species Anaeroplasma sp. The sequence continues at coordinate 34,425 of NZ_JAXFPY010000086.1, read as the reverse complement.
AAATCATATCAAAATAATAGGGAGGAAATTGATTCTAATGTACTAGAAGAAATTCTTTCAGATGAAGATATTGAAAATACTTTAGATACCCAAAAAGATGAATTAAAAATGAAGAAAAGAATTATTGTTGCAAGAGATAATTCATATGATTTTGAGTCTTCATTTGATAATAAGAAGCCATTAAAGAAGAAGGTAAAAATATCATAGGAGGGATAAAATGAAAAAGAAAAAGGTAAAGGAGCCCGTATATATTCCACTTTTATATACAGAAGAGCCCTTTGAAATCTATCAATTAACAGAAAAATTTAAATTCAACGCAAGAAAAAATGAATTTCATGGTATTAATGTTGCATCCCCAGCCTATGGATCTCAAGTAGATGATAAGCCTATTTACCCAGATAATGCCGGTAAGGTTGATGTAGACCAAGGCTATGATTATATTAGAAAGCCAGAGGAAAAGCATATTTCTGATGAGGAAATCATCAAAAAATATGGAACGAAATATTATGAATTCCAAATGCTGAACCATGAGCAAGCAAGAGAATATTTAGGTGGAGATGGTCCTGAACTTAAGAAAAAAGAGGAATTACCAAAGGCACCAAAGAAAAAGAAGTCCCTATCCTTATTTGAAGAGGACTTTGAAGAATTTGTTCATGAGGGTGAGGAAAAGCCTATAGAGGATGTGGCTAAGGAAGAGGTAGTAGAGGATACTCCTGATTTCGTACTTGATTTGAATGTAGATGATACTCCATATGAGTATAATACTCCATCTAAGTCCCTTCCTAAGGCAAAGCCTACATCGATTCCATCCTTCCTAACGGAAAAACCAAAGGAGGAGCCTGTTTTAGAGGTAGAGGAAGATCCATTTAAGATGGATAAATCCTTAGAAGAAGACTTTAGCTTTGAGGATATGCCTAGCATGGAATCTCCTGAAATTAAATTCCAGGATAATCCTCCTGTAGATAGAAATATTTCTATTGAAGAGGCTATAAGAAGAGCAAGTCTAGGAGATTTCCCTACAGTTACTCCACTTGAAAAAAAGGAACCTGAAGAGGTGGAAGAGGGCATAAAGACTCAAGATCAACCTCCTAAAAAGGAAGAAAAGCCTATTGTATTTAAGAAGGAAGATAAATATAAGAATTATCATATCGATTATTCATCAATGTTTGAAAGATCCTCTAAGGAGGAATCTTCCCTTCCTAAGTGGCTTGAGGAAAAGAAGGAAATTATCAACCAAACCCTTACCTCCTTCGGTATTGCAGGTGAGGTAATTTCCTATACTAAGGGTCCTGCCTTCACTCTATATGAAATTAGGCTTGAACAAGGTGTTAATGTTAAAAAAGTTAACCAAATTAGGGATAACCTTGCGATGAACCTAGAGGTTCAATCCTTACGTATTCTATGCCCAATTCCAGGAAAGAATACCGTAGGTATTGAAGCCCCAAATGATAAGGCAGAGGTCGTTAAATTTGGTGATATCATCGATGATGCCTTCGTCAATGATAAGAAGCCTATGAATGTAGCCTTAGGTAAGGATATTAATGGTAACTGTGTATATCAGGATATTACCGATATGCCACATGCTTTAATTGCCGGTGCTACAAAATCAGGTAAATCCGTATGTATCAATACTTTACTTATATCTTTATTAATTAAGAATTCACCAGATAAGCTAAAGCTTATTTTAGTTGACCCTAAGATGGTTGAAATGACCTTCTATAGAGATATTCCACATCTGGCTGTACCCGTTATTACCGATTTAACCTTAGCGGGTGAGGCACTGAAGTGGGCTTGTGAGGAGATGGATCGAAGATATGAAATCTTCTCAAAGAATAGGGTTAGAAATCTTGAGGAATATAATAAGAAGAGGATGGAGTATAAAGAATTAGAAAACCTACCATATATTTTAGCTGTAATCGATGAGTTTAACGATTTGGTTATGCAGTGTGGTGCTGAGGTTAACGATTCTATCGTAAGACTTGCTCAAAAGGCAAGAGCCTGCGGTATGCATATCATTTTAGCTACCCAAAGACCAACCGTACAGGTTGTATCTGGTACAATTAAGGCAAACATTCCATGCCGTATTGCCTTCCGTGTGGCATCTCAAATCGATTCGAATACCATTTTGGATGAGGTTGGTGCAGAAAATCTACTTGGTAGAGGAGATATGCTTATTAAAAACCAGGGGGCTCCACTACGTGCACAGGGCGCATACCTACCAGATAATGAAATTATCGCTATTTGTGATTATTTAGTTGAAACTTATGGTCCTGATTATATGTTCAACTTAGATGATTTAAAGAAGAGAATGAATCAGGTAAATGCGCAAGGCTCTTTAGGTGGTAGAGATATTGCTTCAGAATCTGAGGAATTATTATATCAGATTGCACAATTCTGTGTAGATTCTAATGCCTGCTCCATCAATGGTATTCAAAATGCCTTTAATCTAGGCTTTAACCGTGCATCAAGAATTGTTACAATGCTTGAGGATAGAAATATCGTATCTGCTAAGAATGGAACAAAGAGCCGAGAGATTTTAGTAGATAGCTATGAATTAAGAAAGATGTTTGGTATTGATGAGGAATGAAAGAATCTCTAGAAAATAAGTATTTAGATAAAACAATTACGGAAGAAGAACTCGGTAAATATAAAAAAACTCTTTGGATGAAAAAAGGAATCCTTAATGGTATCTATTTATTTATGATGATCTTTTCCTTTATATATATCAAAAGGATTGGAGTATTCTTTAACGCCTTAGGTGGTGGTGGATTTTCCTTCTATCTGGTTGCAATTGTTATCTTCTATATTACCTTAAGTTTAGCCTTTGGCTATTTCCTATTTCAAATAGGTTATATGATTTATTCAGAAATGAAAGGGCTTGACTGGGTAGCCTTAATTACAAAATTAAATATCAAATTAGATATTTATTCCTTTATTTGTAAATGCTTATCTATATTATTATTTATAATGATATATATAACCACTCCATGTACGGTTGTAGGATCCTCTATGGAACCTACATTTAAGGATGGAGACCGATTATTATGTACAGATTTATTTTATACTCCAAAAAGAGACGATATTATCGTCTTTGATGCTAAAAATTATACAGAGCTAGATTCCTTTTTCATCAAAAGAACGATTGCAATTGAAGGCGATATTATAAAACTCTCTGGACCAGATATGAATGAGGTTAGTATCAATAATCAGGTATATAGCGATATTTCAAAGGATGAATTTATAAGAATTCGTAAAAGCGCAGGAATTATGGATGATACTGAAACTTCTTTCCTTATTCCATCTGGAATGCAGCTTGTGATGGGAGATAATAGAGATAATTCCCATGACTCAAGAAAATTTGGTTTAATCAAAAACGAGGATGTCTTTGGTAGAGTTTATATGAGGGTGTTCCCATTTACTGGCATACATTTTTATTAGAATAGGAGGATTCAAATATGAATCCGATTCAATGGTTTCCTGGCCATATGGCCAAGGCAAAAAGAGAAATTAAAGAGAATATTAAGCTTGTCGATTTAGTCATAGAATTAAAGGATGCAAGAATTCCCTTTTCATCAACGAATCCTATGGTGGGTGAAATTGTTGGAAATAAACCTAGATTAATTCTATTAAATAAATCTTCTTTAGCTGACCCTAAAATAACTAAGGAATGGATGGAATACTATAAATCCTTAAATATATTATCCTTGGATATTGATTCTATAAACGGCTATAACATTAAAAATGTTGTACCCTATGCAAGATTAGCCTTGAAGGAAGTATTTGAAAAAAGAGAATCCAAAGGAATTAAAAGCAAGCAGATTAAAGCATTAATCATTGGTATACCTAATGTAGGTAAATCTACCCTGATTAATACACTTGCAAAAAGAAAGGCTGTACAGGTAGGAGATAGGCCCGGTGTAACAAAATCACAAACCTGGATTAAAATCACAGAGGATTTATTCTTGTTAGATACCCCAGGTATCCTATGGCCTAAGTTTGAAGATCAAACGGTAGGCTTAAAGCTTGCGATGTGTGGTTCTATTAAGGATGAAATATTAGATATGGAATATATTACAGATGAGTCTGTAAGATATTTAAGTATACATTATCCAAATTTATTAAAGGAAAGATATAATATAACTGAAATTTCCTCTGATCCTATAGTAATATTAGAGGAGATAGGTAAAAAAAGAGGATGTATGCTAAAGGGTGGCATCATTGATTTAGATAGAGTAAGAACGATTATAATGAATGAGCTTAGAAGTATGAAGATAGGGGCAATGAGTTATGAAAAGCCAGAAGGAAGAAGTTAACCTATATAAATATGAGAATGAATTATATGATGAGGGATATGAAAATATCTGTGGTGTAGATGAGGCAGGTAGAGGACCACTCGCAGGTCCTGTTGTCGTTGCTGCATGTATACTACCTCCCTTTTTAAAGATAGATGGAATTAATGATTCGAAAAAGCTATCTGAAAAGAAAAGAGAGGCATTATATAAAATCATTGTTAAAAACGCTTTAGCCTATAGTGTTGTATTTATATCGGAAAAGGACATAGATGAATTAAATATTTATCAAGCAACCAAAAAGGGAATGCTAAAGGCTATAGAGGATATTAAGGTTAAGCCAGATTATGTATTGATTGATGCAATGCCTTTAGGTGAGCTTGAAATAGAGCATATATCCTTAGTTCACGGAGATGCACTATCCGCAAGTGTAGCTGCTGCATCTATATTAGCTAAGGTATCTAGAGATCATTATATGGAAAAAATGGATTTCAAATACCCAAATTATGGATTTAAGAAGCATAAGGGCTATGGAACTAAGGAACATTTACTTGCCTTAGAAAAATATGGTCCATGTAAAATCCATAGAAAAACATATGCACCAGTATCGAAGTATTTCTCAAAGCAGTTATCCCTAAATTTGGATTTTAACGAAGAAGAAAATGAAAAATAATTTTTGAATGCTCCCTCCTTTAGGAGGGGGCTTGTTTTTTTAAAGAAAGTCTAAAAATCGAGCCTTGACAACTAAAAAATCTTGGTCTATTATAGAGAAGCACTTTATAGGAGGATATAGAATGAACAAAATAATCATCGTCGAATCTCCAAGTAAATCAAAAACAATTTCTGGCTATTTAGGTGGAAAATATACCGTTTTATCCTCAAAAGGACATATTTGTGACCTTGCTACTACAGGCAAGGGTGGATTAGGTATAGATATCGATAATGGCTTCATTCCAGACTATAGAATTATAGATGGAAAGGAATCCTTAGTAAAATCACTACAAAAGGCTTGCAAGGGCAATCAAGTCTATCTTGCAACCGACCCCGACCGTGAGGGAGAGGCTATTGCATATCATCTTGCTAGAGAATTAAATTTAGATTTAAATGATTTAAATCGTATTGAATTCCATGAAATTACAAAGCAAGCAGTAAATGATGCCCTATTACATCCACATACCATCAATATGAAAATGGTGGATAGCCAAGAATCAAGAAGAATGATTGATCGAATCTTAGGCTTTAAGCTATCTAAGCTTCTTCAAAGAAAAATTGGCTCTAAAAGTGCCGGAAGAGTACAAAGTGCAACCTTATTATTAATTGTAAATCTAGAAAAAGAAATTCAAGCCTTCATTCCTGAGGCTTACTATGAAATGGAGGCTATATTTAAAGCCTTCAAGCTTAAGATATCTGAAATTAATGGCGTTAAAATAGATTCTAAAAATAGAATTAAGGATAGAAAGATACTTGAGGATTTAAAATCGAGACTATTATCCTTTACGGTATCTGATATATCGAAAAAGCAAATTAAGAAGCAATCCTATCCTACCTATACGACATCTACGATGCAGCAGGATGCATCGATTCGCTTAGGCTTTAGCCCAACAAAGACGATGAGTATCGCTCAAGCGCTATATGAAGGTAAAAATATTGGTAGTGAGACAGTCGGTTTAATTACCTATATGCGTACAGACTCCACTCGTCTTTCGGATATCTTTGTTAAGAGTGTTGAGGATTATATCCTAAATACCTATGGTACAAGATATTTAGGTAGTGTTAAGACAAAGAATCAAAAGGGTATGCAGGATGCTCATGAGGGTATAAGACCTACATCCATAAGTAGAACACCAGATTCTTTAAAGCCATATTTATCCAATGATGAATATAAGCTTTATAATCTAATTTATAAAAGAACTCTAGCCTCCTTAATGAGTGCTGCAGTATTTAATCAAACAAAGGTAGAATTTACAAATACAGATTCCTTATGGACAACCCAAGGCTCAGAGCTTACCTTTGATGGCTATTTAAAGGTATATGGAAAGGAAGAGGAGGAATCGGATTTCATTCCAAATTTTGCCTTAGGAGATTCCTATAATGCAGATAAGATTAATATCCTAGATAAGGAAACACAGCCTAAGAGTAGATATACAGAGGCATCCTTAATTAAGGATATGGAGGATTTAGGTATAGGTAGACCATCTACTTATGCACAAACCATTGCTACATTAAAGGAAAGAGAATATATCAAGCTTGAAAAGAGAATGATTCATCCAACAGAACAGGGTATATTAACAATAGATAAATTAAATGAATATTTTGATTCTATTATTAATGTAAAATATACAGCAAATATGGAAAGCGACTTAGATAAAATTGCCTCAGGCGATTTAGCTAAGGAGGATGAGCTTACAAGCTTCTACCAGAGCTTTATGCCAATCTATGATAAGGCCTTAAAGAATATGGAAAGCAAATATCCAATTCCTACAGATGAAATTTGCCCAGAATGTGGAAGTCCACTTGTGATTCGCTTAGGTAAATATGGAGAATTTACATCCTGCAGTAATTACCCGAATTGCAATTACATCAAAAAGGAAGTAAATGAAGAGGATAACGATACAGGAATTGTATGTCCTGTTTGCCATAAGGCTCATATTGTAAAGAGAATCTCGAAATCCGGAAAGAATAAGGGTTCTATTTTCTATGCTTGCGATAACTATCCAAAATGTAAAACCATCTTTAATGATATGCCTACTAGTGAGGTATGTGATAACTGTGGAAGCTTAATGCTAAAGGATAAAGATGGCAATTTATATTGCTCCAACCACTGTATGGAAGAACCAAAGGAAGTATTCATTTGTCCAGAATGTGGTAAGGGGCATTTAGTTGCAAGAACTGCCGCAAGAGGTAAAAACAAAGGGAATACCTTCTATGGATGTACAAACTTCCCTAAGTGTAAGGTAATTATTGAGGATACCCCAACCCATGAGGTATGCCCTAAGTGTGGTTCTATGATGCTAAAGGATAAGGATGGCATCTTATATTGCTATAGAAAATGTAGTGAGGCTAAGGCACCTATAGTAGTAGATCAAACTAAGGAGGTACTATGCCCAGAATGTGGTAAGGGACATTTAGTTGCAAGAACTGCAGGAAAGGGTAAAAACAAAGGGAATACCTTCTTTGGCTGCTCAAGATATCCAAGATGTAAAAGAATTGTATCCCTAGAGGAATATAATAATTTACTAAATAAATAAACTCCTATTTGGAGTTTTTTTGATTTATGGTAAAATTGTTATGAAATTGAGGAATTTATTATGGAGCTTGCATTAAAAAGATTCAATGTTAAAGAAAAAATATATAAAATCATACCCTATGTATTGATATTCACAGCATCCATCTTTGGAAATATCATTTTATTTCATGATGGATTCCCCTTTGGTGATGATATTGCCTTCCATTTTTCTAATATTTATGACATGTATTTAGATCTAAAGGAAGGAAGTATTTCCCCTATATCGGATTTGCTTGCATCGGGCTTAGGCTTTGGAAAGAATTTATTTTATTCTCCATTCGTGCATTTAACAACCTGCATGATTGCCATTTTATTTGAACCCTTTGGTATGACTCTACTTAGCGCATTAAAGCTAAATCTATTCTTATCTGTATTCCTATCCGGTATACTTATGTACCGCTTTGGTATGCATATAAGTAAAAATAAAAGAGTTCCATCCTTAATTGCAGCCTTTGTATTTATTCTATATCCCTATCGTTATTTCGATATGATTTGTAGAGTTGCTTTAGCAGAAGCCTATAGCTTCTTATTTATGCCATTATTCTTTATGGGCTTATATGATTTTGTTCATATAGGGGATAGAGGATTTTCAAGATCTATATCCTGCTTAGAAATTATTTTAGGTGGATCCTTATTGTTCCTAACACATAATATTACTGCAGTCTATTCCTATTTCTTTGGTGTTATTTATTTATTCTTTCATATAAAGAAAATCTATTATTCCTTAAAATATGATAAGGTGCTTATTCTTTATGCCCTTGTATCTATGCTTTTATTATTAGGCATTGCATCAAAAACATTATTTAGTGCTTATTCCTTATATTCTACAGGATTTTATAATGTATCGAATGAGACTCGTATGTGGACGAGTGCCTCTTATTTAGCAAATAGAGGAGATTTTGAATGGTATAGTGGCTTATTAAATTTTGAATATTTAAAGAATTTTGGTTGGACTAAGGAAAAAAGTATTATAGATGCATCCTATTTTGTAATCTTTACTATAGGTATGACGGTACTCGATTATTTCTTAGCAAAACTAAATAAATTGAAATATTTCCATTCTATAATAGTATCGATCATTGGAATTGTACCTATGATATTTTTAAGCAGTAGAACAGAAATATTCTTGGGTGTACTTATTTTCCATGTTTCTTATTTGTATTTTGTCTATTCAAAGGAATATAAGAATCTGAATCTAAAGGAAGTATTATATCTATCTATTCTATCTTCTATATTACTTATAATATCCATTATTAGCTATAAGACTCTAATGTATGGAGTTGTTATAGTGTTAGCCTTCATTTATACTATTTTTTATAGCCTTACGAAAGAAAAAAGAAGAACATCAAGATTACAAAAAGAATCCTATATGGATTTATATTATTTAATCTTTGTCCATGCATTAACCTTATTCCTTATTGTAGGTGGTAATATATGGTATATCATTCCATCCACATTAAGAAGCATTCAATTCCCATGGAGATTATTTGGATTCCTATCCTTCTTTTCATCTATACTTGCTGTAGAAATATTAAAGAATTTTAATAAGAAATATTTATCGATCGTAGGCTTAGTAGGGGCATCCTTCTTACTCTTTACAGGAGAGGCAATTCCGGAAAAGGAAATCCTATATAATAGCGAAAAGGATAAAGAGAATTCTTTAAGATGGACATATAAAATTGATGATTCCTATTTTACGGATTGGGCATCCTTTGGTGCATGTAGAGAATATTTCCCTTATATGTATTATTTTAACGATAGCTATAAATCAAGCTATTCGAATTCCTTATATCCTAAAGTAAAAAAATATATTACAAATAAAAGCTTTTACGGTAAGGAATTAAAGGAAGAAGCTATTTTACTAGAGGGAAGTGGTAGTGTTCATACGATTTCCCATAAGGCTCCTATAGTAGAATTAGAATTAAATATAGAAAGTGATTCTATTGTACAAATTCCTTTAATTTATTATCCTGGATATAAGATTGTATTAGAGGATAATTATGGAAATGTGAAAGTTATCGATGCAGAAGAAATCGATGGATTGGTATCCATTCATGTTGAAAGTGGTGAATATAAGCTAAAAACAATATATGAGGGTACTACCATAATGAAGCTTGGAAATATTTACCAAGCAATAGCTATTCCGCTTACCTTTCTAATGTTTTGTGCTGGTATACTTTTAGATAATAAGAAAAGAATTAAAGAAGAAAATGCTTTATATAAGTGAAAATAGGTCCAATGCCTATTTTTCTTCTTTAAATTTATATCTTGATTATGGTATAATGGGAAAGAATATGGAGTTGAAATCATGGGCTTTTTTGATTTATTTAAAAGAAAAGATAAAAAGAAAAAAGAAAAATATAAAATGGGTTTACATAAAACCCGTGAGGGTGCATTATCTACCCTAAAGGATATTTTATCTAAGAGCAATAAAATCGATGAGGATTTATTTGATGAGCTAGAAGAAATATTCATTATGGCAGATATTGGTGTAGATACCGTAATTGATTTTATAGATAAGCTTAAGAGTGAGGTTAAAACGAAGGGCATTACCAATCCTGTTGATCTACAGGAAATGATTATGGATGAAATGTTTGAAATCTATTTGAATGGTGAAATTGTTAATGCGAACCTAAACCTAAAGAAGGAGGGCTTATCTGTCGTATTATTCGTTGGTGTTAATGGCGTAGGTAAAACAACCTCCATTGCAAAAATCGCATACCAATATAAAAAGATGGGCAAGAAGGTTTTACTTGCTGCAGGAGATACCTTTAGAGCAGGTGCCGTTGCACAGCTTGATGTATGGGCAAATCGTGTAGGTGTAGATATTGTTGTGAAGCCGGATGGGTCTGACCCATCTGCAGTTATGTTTGATGCAGTAAAGAAGGCTAAGATGGAAGGATATGACCTACTTTTATGTGATACTGCAGGTAGACTTCAAAATAAGGTAAATCTAATGAATGAGCTTGCGAAAATGAAAAGAGTTATTCAAAAGGAAATACCGGATGCTCCACATGAAACATTATTGGTTATTGATGCAACAACCGGTCAAAATGGTATGTCTCAGGCTAAAGCATTTAAAGAGGCTACGGATGTATCTGGTGTTATTTTAACAAAGCTTGATGGTACATCTAAGGGTGGTATTGTTTTAGCTATTCGTCATGAGCTTGGTATTCCAATTAAATATATTGGACTTGGTGAGGGCGTTGAGGATTTAGAGGTTTTCGATATCGAGCAATACCTATATGGCTTATTTGCAGATTTCTTTGAGGAATAATATGGAAGAGGATAAAAGAGTATATATCATAGATTTATATGATATCTATGGTGGTTTATTAACAGAAAAGCAAAGAGCGTATTTTGAGGATTATTACTTCTTAGATTTATCCTTATCTGAAATGGCAGAAAATTATGGGATATCTAGAAATGGAGTATTTGATCAAATTAAAAGAGCGTCAAATACGCTTATAGATTATGAAAATCATATCCATCTTCTCGAAAAGATGAAAAAGATTGGTTCAATGGATATAGAACCTAAATTAAAGGAAGAAATATTGAACCTTTTAAAGGAGTAGTTTATGGCATTTGATAGCTTAAGCTCCCGTTTACAAATGGGATTAAGAAGGCTTACAGGTAAGGGTAAGCTAGATGAAAAAGATATTGATGATATGCTAAGAGAGGTTAGATTATCTTTACTAGAGGCAGACGTTAACTATAAGGTAGTAAAGAAATTCTTAGCAGAAATAAAGGAAAAGGCTCTAGGTGAGGATATCCTAAAGGGCTTAAATCCAGGACAGCAGGTCGTTAAGGTCGTTCGTGATGAATTAAAGAAGACCTTAGGTGATGAGGCTGTAGATTTAAATATTAAGGAGCATGGCACCACAGTCGTTATGGCTGTTGGTCTACAGGGTGCAGGTAAAACGACTGCTGTAGGTAAGATGGCTCTATTCTATAGAAAAAAACTAAAGAAAAAGCCCATGCTTATTGCAGCCGATATCTATAGACCAGCCGCAGTAGATCAGTTAGTTACCCTAGGTAAATCTATTAATGTACCTGTATTTGAAATGGGTACTAAGGTATCTGCAGAAAAAATTGTTACAGAAGGCTTAAAGAAGGCTCGTGAAGAGGGCTGTGACTTAGTATTTATCGATACTGCAGGTAGACTTCAAATTAATGAGGAATTAATGCAGGAATTAAAAAATGTAAAAGAGATTGCATCTCCAGATGAAATCTTACTTACTGTAGATGCCATGGCAGGTCAGGATGCTGTAAATGTAGCCCTTGCCTTCCATAAGGATTTGGATGTTACAGGTATTATCTTGACAAAGCTTGATGGTGATACAAGAGGTGGTGCTGCCCTATCGATTAAGGAAATGACCGGTATCCCTATTAAGATTATGTCTACAGGTGAAAAGCTTGATGCGATGGAAATCTTCTACCCAGATCGACTTGCTGATCGTATCTTAGGTATGGGTGATGTATTAACCCTAATTGATACCGTTCAGGAAAATATCAATGAAGAAGAAATGCAGCAAATGGCTGAAGATATGATGAAGAACAATTTCAACTATAACGATCTTTTAAAGCAATTTAAAATGATCAAGAGAATGGGTTCTATTTCTAAGCTATTAGGCTTCTTACCGGGGATGGGACAAATGAAGCAGGCAATCTCCCAAGTAGATGATAAGGCCTTCGATAAGATTGAAGCAATTATCTATTCTATGACCGAAAATGAAAGATTACATCCTGAATTAATCGATAAGGATTTCAAGAGAAGAGATCGTATTGCAAAGGGTTCTGGTAGATCGATTCAAGAGGTTAATCGACTAAGAACTATGCTTGACCAAATGAAAAAGACAATGAAGCAGATGAAGAATATGGATGAATCAGATGCGAAAAGAATGTCTTTACAAATGAAAAATGGGAATTATCCTGGCTTTTCCCAGCCAAAGCAAAAGAAGGGTAAAGGAAAAGGCAAGGGCGGCTTCCACTATTAAAAAATAATCCATGAATTTCATGGATTTTTCATTCGAAGGAGGATATATGAGGCTCATTACAAGTATATATACTATGGAACAATTAAATAACTTAGCAGCATATCTTGATATGGCCTTATTAGAATGTAAGGATACCTCCTTAAATTATAAGGATTTAGATTTAGCTTTAGCCATTGATTTTTGTAAAAAAAATCATATAGATATTGTATTATCTATGGATAAAATATATGAACCAACGAATATAGATATTGCCAAGGAATATTTCATAAAATATAAGGATTTCGTTCAATACTTTTATGTTACCGATTTAGGTTTATGCAATTTGGCAATAAAGCTAAATATAGAGGATAAAATCATCTTTGACCCCAAAACTATGATTACGAATTCCTTAGATTTTAATTCTTATCAAGCCTTTGGATTTCATGCCTTAGGTATTTCATCAGAAATTACACTTAAGGATGTACTTAATATCAATGAAAAGGCTCAAACAAATGCCTTTTATCAGGTTTTTGGTGAAAGATTGATGTTCTACTCAAAAAGAAAACTAATTTCTTTATATTCTATAAAAAACAATACGGAATACCCAAAGCATGATGTCTATTTTAAGGAAGCAACAAGGAAGGATTATTTTCCTGGAGAGGAAAATATAAATGGAACTATAATCTATAGATCCTATTTGATTTCTTATTTAGAGGAATTAAATGAATTAAAGGGTATTGCCTATGGATTTATGGAAAGCTATAGAGTAAGTGATTCTATTATGGCCTCTGTTTTAAAAATATATAAGGAAGCTTTAAATGGAAATCTAATGCTTAAGGAATTTAATGCATTAAATTTAAATACGAATAAAGGCTTTGCCTATAAGGATTCTGTATACCAAAAGGAGGAGCTAAAGCTATGAGTAAATATGAATTATTAGCTCCTGCAGGAGATTTAGAAAAGCTAAAGGTTGCCATCCTTTATGGAGCAAATGCTGTATTTATTGGGGGACTTAGATTCTCTTTAAGAAGTAGAGCATCCAATTTTACTATAGAGGATATTAAGGAGGGCTGTTGTTTTGCTCATAAGCATAAAGCAAAAATACATGTAACCTGTAATATTGTAATGCATGAGGCCGATACAGATGAAATATTAGAATATTTAAAGGCTTTAGAGGATGCAGGAGTAGACTGTATTATTGCATCTAGCATATATATTTTAAAGCTCGTTATAGAACATACGCATATGGAGGCCCATGTATCTACTCAAGAATCAATAGCAAATCCTGAGGCAATTGATTTCTTTTATAAGCTTGGAGTCAATCGAGTTGTTTTAGCAAGGGAGCTTTCCCTAGATGAAATAGAAGTATGTAAGAAGAATTCAAAGGTCGATATTGAAGCCTTTATTCATGGTGGTATGTGTGTATCCTTTAGTGGTAGATGTATGCTATCGAATAATATGACCAATAGAGATGCCAACAGAGGTGGCTGTGCACACTCCTGTAGATGGAATTATGATTTAGTGAAGGATGGAATAACCTATAACCCTAAGGGAGATTATTTTGCGATGTCCTCTAAGGACTTATGTGCAATCAAGGCGATTCCAAGGCTTATGGATATTGGTGTAGATTCCTTCAAGATTGAAGGTAGAATGAAATCCTTACATTATATTGCAACGGTTGTAAATGCCTATAGAAGAATTATCGATGAATATGAAGAAACTGGTAAGGTTATAGATTATAATGTATATATTAAGCAAATCGAAAAGGCAGAAAACAGATTGACCTCTACAGGCTTCCTATTTGGAGATACTACAATTCATGAGCAATTATATGATTTAAATTTAACTGTGCCTACTAAGGATTTTATTGGTATCGTTAGAGGATATGATGAAAATACACACATGGTATATATTGAGCAAAGAAATTATTTCTTACCGAATACAACCATTGAGGTATTTTCTCCAAGAGGTACCTTCAATCTAGATATAAAGGAAATCTTTGATGAGGATGGAAATAGTGTTGATGCGGCAAGGCATCCACTACAAAAGCTTCATTTTAAGAGTGATATTCCATTATCTGAATTTGATTTATTGAGGTTAGTTTGATGGAATTTGAGTTAAAGGGAATCAAGTTTAAGGTTGAATTCATCCTAAATAAAAGAAAAAGAGGCTGGAGCATTAAATATAAGGCTCCCGACACATTCTTATTAGAAACGAATAAAATGATGACGGATGAGGAAATATATCTTGAGATGTCTAAGCATTATAGATTCATTAAACGATGTATGACAACAGAAGAAAAAAACTTCCATCAATCCATTCACCTATTTGGAATAGAATATGAGCTTCAAATTATAGAATCAGATTTAAGAAAAATGATTCTTATGGGGAATAAGGCTATTTTATATACAGATACAACGGATAAGGAAATCAATCAAAAAATAGTGGATAGCTTTTATAAAGAGAATTTATCCTATTTCGTAAATAATCATATTGAGCTTGCGAAAGCGAAAATGAATATTTTATTTCCTATTCAAATAGAATATAAAAAGGTCAAAACCTATTATGGAGAATGCTTCCCAAAAAGAAGATTAATTATATTCCAAGAATCCTTAGCGAAATATAATGAGGAATTCATTTTATCTGTAATCTATCATGAATTATGTCATTTCTATTATCCAAATCATCAAAAAGCATTTTATGATAGGCTAGATCTAGTATTTCCTGGATATAAGAGTATTCAAGCAAGACTACGAAGAACAAAATATAATGATATGTATTAGTTCTTGATTTTTTAAAGTTTTTAAGTATAATTTATATATGTATTTTTATGGAGGACTATAAAATGGTAAACGCAAAACAAATTGATTTAACCGTATCAGGTAAGAAAGAGCTTGAAGAAGAGCTAGAGTGGAGAAAGGTTTCCGAAAGAGATAGAATCAAAGAAGCGATTAAGGTTGCTCGTGAGCAAGGTGACTTATCTGAAAACGCTGATTATACATCTGCAAGAGAAGAGCAATCGAAGAATGAGGCTCGTATTACAGAAATCGAAGACATGCTAAAGCATGCAAGAATTGTTGAAGTCACAACAATTAAGATTCGTTATGTGGCAAAGAATTTAGTTAAGGAATTCCAAATTTGTGGTTCTGAAACAGATCCATTCTCAGGTAAGATTTCTAATGAATCTCCACTTGCTAAGGCTGTATTAGGTCATAAGGCTTTAGACCATGTATTTATGACTACAGAAACTGGCAAGGACATAGAAATTGAAATTTTAGAGATCAAGTAATTAAAATTGCAGAAAAAATCCTTTACCTAAAGGATTTTTTTAACGCCAAAAGGCTTGAAATTTTATAAATACATTGTTATAATGAATATACAATAAGCTTTTAAAAATTTAGGAGGAAAAAATGAATAAATCGGAAATTGTTGCTACAATAGCAGACGAATTAGATGTAACACGTAAAGATGCTGAAAATGCAGTTGATACTGTATTTAAGATGATTACTCAAGCATTAGAGGATGGCGATAAGGTAGTTATTTCTGGCTTTGGTACATTCGAAGTTAGAACTAGAGTCGCTAGAGAGGGTAGAAACCCTAGAACTGGTGAGATTGTATCTGTACCAGCTCAGAAGACACCTGCATTCAAGGCTGGTAAGGTTTTAAAGGACGCTGTAAATAAATAGAGCATCATGCTCTATTTTTTTTCGATTACATATGGATGCATTTTTAGCTATATACGACGATAACATTCAAGCCTTAAGAGAATATTTAGAGCTTGGTGATGTCAATATAAAAAATGAAAGAGGAATGAGTCTTTTACATTCAGCTATTTTATTTTCTAATTCCGAAATTTTTGATTTATTACTTGAAAGCTATATCAATGTGAACATGAAAGACAACTATGGGAATACTCCATCTCATTTATGTGTCATTCATAACAGGCTTGGCTTTTTAAAGATGCTGATTAGACATAATGCAGATTTAAATATAAAAAATGATGAAGGTCAAACTCCATTATATAAAGCCTGTCTTTTGGGTAGAGAGAACATGATTTCTTTATTATTAGAAACTCAAAAATTTGATTTAAATATGATGGATAAAAATGATGAATCTATGTTTTTTGCATTAACAAGAAGTAGAAATTTGGATTTATTGAACAAGGTAATCCTAGATGATGAAATTGTAAATCGACCAAATTATAAGGGTGAAGCTCCAATTCATATTGCAGCTAGAAGTGGTGATGTAAAAATCTTAGATTATTTAATACAGCATAAAGCTTTAGTTAATCTTAAGACCAATCAAAAGGAAACTCCATTATTTTATGCTGTAAGAGGAAGAAGCTTAGATTGTATTGATCTATTACTTAAAAATGGTGCCATTTTAGATTGTAAAAATAAAAATGGAGAAACTATTTATGATTTAGTTGAGATAGATTCTATTGTAGAATCTATCAATGAAAAGAGAATAAAATACCATCAGGATGAATATATTTCATCCTATCCACTTCATTATGCTATTCTTATTGAGGATTCTATTTTAGTTAAAAAATATGCAAATTTAAGGAATATTTATAGAGTGGATTCTTATGGATTTACTCCTAAACAAATAAATAAGTTCATAAAGAACGAAAGAATAGAAAAACTTTTGAATGAAATTAAGTAATTTACTTGATTTTTATCCATAGTGTGAGAGTATGTTAAATTAACTTTAAGGTGAATGATTTAGAAATTTTGGCAATAATTTGCAAAAGAAAAAGAATCCAATTATAGAAGAGGATTCTTTTTTCATTTGTTATTCATTGTGTGCCAAAAGATATTCAATTATTTCATCAACAATATAGGATGGGGTAGATGCTCCACTAGAAACATTTACCTTATGAATCCCATCAAGGGATTCCTTTTTTAATTGCTCTAAATTTTCAACAAATATTGTATGAATTCCTTTATTTTTGGATACCTCAACAAGCTTTTTGGTATTTGAGGATTTCTTATCCCCAACAACGATACATAAATCACAGGATGGTTGGTTTTCCATCGCAAGCTGTCTTATGGTTGTCGCATTACATATTTTATCATCTATATATGCATTTGGATATTTTCTTTTTATTTCATCAAATAAAGCCATAGTATCGAATATGGATAATGTCGTTTGATTCGTTGCATAAACGAAAGAGCTATTTATATTTAGATTCTTAATATCCTCTAAGGTAGAAACAAAATGTATTTTATCTGAAATACCTAATACACCCTCGCATTCCGGATGATTTTTGGTACCTATGTAAATACATTCATAATTCTTGTTTAAATGCTCCTCCATTTTTTTATGAACCATTAAAACATAAGGGCATGTTGCATCAATAATATTTAATCCTTTTTCCTTGGCTTTTTCATAAACCTTAGGGGATACCCCATGGGCGGAGAATATAACTGTACCAGAATGGATCTTGTCTAAAAGAAGAAGGCGGGATAATCCTTCCTCAAAAATCGTTATAATTCCATACCTTTCTAAATCTTTTATGACATTAGAGTTATGGATGATTTGCCCAAGCATGTAAATAGGCTTTTTTATGCTTGGATCCTTTGCTGCATCCATTGCCATTTTAATGGCATGGATAACTCCACCACAGTAGCCCTGTGGTTCAATTTTGTTTACCATCATTTTGATAATCCACCAAATCTTCTATCTCTTCCTTGATAGGCAATTAAGGCTTTTTTTAATTCTTCTGGGGTAAAATCTGGGAATAGTGTATCGGTAAAATATAATTCACTGTAGGCTGCTTGCCATAACAAGAAATTCGATAATCTACATTCACCAGAGGTACGAATCAATAAATCAAGCTTTGGATAATCCTTAGTGAATAAATGATTAGTAATCATTTCTGGCGTGATATCATTAATCTCAATAGCCCCATCTCTTGCCTCTTTTGCAATTTCTTTTACAGCAGTAGTGATTTCATCTTGTGAACCGTAATCAATACATAAGGTTAATACCATACCTGTATGATTTTTTGTTAATTCAACGGCTTCATTTAAGGTGTTAGATAACATAGCTGGTATTCTATCTTTTCTACCAATGACTTGGTATCGAACATTTGTATTTTCGACTAAATCCTTAAAAAATCTTTTAAAATATTGGCTTGGAGCCTTCATTAGGTATTGAACCTCATCGATAGGTCTTTTCCAGTTTTCTGTTGAAAAGCAGTAAACGGTCATATATTTTACGCCAATGGAATTGGCATATCTTGCAATATCTCTTAGGGTAAATGCGCCATGACGATGGCCATACTTTCTAGGCATATGTCTTTTTTTGGCCCATCTACCATTTCCATCTAGTATAATTCCAATATGCTCAGGAATTCTGTTCATATCTAATTCTTGCATAAACTCCTCCTATAATCATAAGAATTATAGCATAGATAAGTAAGAATTACCACTTGAAAAAATTGTATAGAAATCGGATATATAATTAATAATATTATAATAAATTATCCCAAAAAGTTTTTCTTTATAATCTAGCTTAACTATGTTACAATATTAAGGAATAGAAAAAAGGTGAAGTATATGACAAGAAGAGATGCAAGAGTACTCTGCATGAAAGTTTTATATAATGCAGATTTAAATGAGATATCCATAGAGGAATCTAAGAATAATATAGTAGAGGAAGAGGATGAAGTAGCATTTTCTTTCTTAGAATTAGTGGAAAACAATTTAGAGAAGATTGATGAAATTATTGAAAAATCCTTAGAAAATTATAGCTTATCTAGATTAAATAAAGTCGATAAGGCGATTATCCGCCTTGCAACAGCTGAAATGCTTGATGGTAAAACACCTAAAAAGATAATTATCAATGAAGCATTAGAAATTACTAAGGAATACTCCGATCAAGGAGATCATAAGGCAACAAGCTTTAATAATCGTCTATTAGAAAATATCAGTAAAAATCTCTAGTATAAAGCGAGGTATTTTATGGAAGAACGTTATTTAACCGTTACCGCCTTAACAAAATACATTAAATATAAGTTTGACCACGACCATAATCTTGAGGAGGTACTTCTTGAAGGAGAGGTATCAAATTTTAAGCATAATTCCCGTGGTCATTTTTATTTCACATTAAAGGATGAAAATGCTCAGATTTCAGCTACGATGTTTCAATCCTTTGCCAAAAGTGTTAAATTTGAGCCTGAGGATGGTATGAAGGTATTTGTTAAAGGTGTAGTTACTGTATATGAACCATCCGGTACATATCAAATTAATGTAAGAGAAATGAAATCCGATGGTATTGGTGATTTATATTTAGCCTATGAAAAGCTTAAGGCTGAGCTTGAAAAGGAAGGCTTATTTGATCCAAACCATAAGATGCCAATTCCAAGATTTCCAAAAACCATTGGTGTTATTACATCTCCAACAGGAGCTGCCATAAGAGATATTATTAATACAGTTTCAAGAAGATATCCTCTTGCAAGTATTATCCTATATCCTGCAATTGTTCAAGGAGAGGATGCAAAGGATAATGTTTCTATGCAAATCAAAAAAGCGAATTTAGATTCCCTTTGTGATGTGCTTATTGTAGGTAGAGGTGGAGGATCGATTGAGGATTTATGGGCATTTAATGAAAGAGTAGTTGCAAGAGCAATATATGATTCTAAAATTCCAATCATTTCTGCAGTTGGTCACGAAATTGATTTTACGATTGCGGACTTTGTTGCAGACCAAAGAGCAGCAACACCTACCGCTGCAGCTGAAATTGCAACGCCAAATATTTTGGTATTAAAGGAAAACATAAAGAAGAATATCGAACAAATGACGAAAAGAATTCGTCAATCCTTCTATAATAAGCAATTGATGCTGACGCAATTAGATAAGAGATTAGATTCTAAGAATCCTCTTTCTGTTTTGCATCATAAGGAGGAATTATTAGAATCCAATATAGAAAGATTAAATATGAGAATGTATCGTATTTTAGATATGAAGAAGCATCAATATGAAATGATTAGAAGAAGCTTAGATGCGAATAATCCTTTAGCGATTATGGATAAGGGGTATTCTATATCTAGTGTCGAGGGTAAGATTATAAAGGATGCTAAGGATATTAAAAAGGATGACACAATGAAGACAAAAATGAAAAATGGTGTCGTTATAAGTAAGGTAATGGAGGTAATTTTAGATGGAAGAGAATAAAGAAATGAGCTTTGAGGAATGCATTAAAGAGCTTGAAAATATATTACGTGATTTAGAAAGACAAGATATTTCCCTAGAGGATTCGGTTAAGGCCTATACAAAAGGATTAGAGCTTTCA
Organism: Anaeroplasma sp.; assembly: GCF_034179385.1. NCBI lineage: Bacteria > Bacillati > Mycoplasmatota > Mollicutes > Anaeroplasmatales > Anaeroplasmataceae > Anaeroplasma > Anaeroplasma sp. The sequence goes on along the minus strand of NZ_JAXFPY010000086.1, from coordinate 13,576 downwards.
AAAAAATGCAATGAAATTCTATCTACAAATGAAAAGCTTGTCGTAGAAAAAATGACTGAATCTGGATTAGTGGATTTTACTCAGGAATAAAATGAGATTAGATCAGTATTTAGTAGAAAAGGGCTTTTTTGAATCTAGAAATAAAGCGAAGGCTGCCATAGAGGATAAGAAGATTTCCATCAATAATAAAATAATAACCAAATCCTCCTTTGATGTATCGGATTTAGATTCTATAAAAATAGCTTCTACTATATGCCCCTATGTATCTAGAGGAGGATATAAGCTTAAGGCCGCTATTGATGCCTTTTATTTAGATTTTAAGGACAAAGTCATTGTAGATATTGGCGCATCAACCGGAGGTTTTACGGATTGTAGCTTACAGCATGGTGCGAAGAAGGTATATGCTATAGATGTAGGTACGAATCAGCTTGCTAAAAAGCTTAAAGAGGATGATAGAGTCATCTCCTTAGAACAAACAAACATCAAGGATATACCCTATTTTCCTGAAAAAATCGATTTTTTCGTAATGGATGTATCCTTTGTATCCATCGAATATTTAATGAAGGATATCGAAAAATTTATTACGGAAGATAATAAATTAGTATGCTTGATCAAGCCTCAATTTGAGGTTGGTAAAACGCATATGAAAAATGGTATTGTAAAGGATCGAACAACCCATATTCAGGTGATTAAAAATATTATGAATGATTTAGCTACCTATGGCTTAGGTATCTCTAAATTGATACCATCCCCTATTTTAGGTGGGTCAGGCAATAAGGAATTTTTATGCCTTATTGAAAGAAACGTTAAGGCATTGCTTAATGTTATAGAAGCAGTAAAGGAGTGATTTCATGTTAAAATCCTTAAGTGTTAAAGATTTTGCAATCATCGAAGATTTAACTGTAGAATTTCATAAGGGGATGACCGTTTTAACTGGTGAAACAGGTGCTGGTAAATCTTTAATTATTGATACGATTTCCCTCCTCCTTGGAGCAAGAGCGGATTCTGATATGATTCGGTATGGAAGAACTCAAGCATCTGTTGTGGGTATATTTGATTATGTAAAGGAATTAGATTTTCTTTTTGATTCCTTAGGAATAAGAAAAGAAGAGATTAAAATTGAAAGGATCATATCCGATTCGAGTAAAAATCAGGTTAAGGTCAATGGTGTTTACATCACTTTAAATTCTTTAAAACAAATTTCAAAACATTTAGCGGATATTCATATTCAAAATGATACCTATAAGCTCTTTAATCCAGAAAATTATTTAGATATGTTAGATGCATCAAGTGATAATAATCTCAATAAATATTTGAATAAATATTCTAAAAGCTTACTGGAATATTTCGATGCCTTAAAAGATTATAATAAGGTTTTGATGGGTAAGAAGAATCTTGATGAAAGATTAGAATTCTTAAAATACGAAAAAGAAGAGCTAGAAGCATTAGAGCTTTATCCTAATATGGATATAGAGCTTAATGAAACCATTTCTCGATTATCGAATTTTGATAAGATTAAGGAAGGCTTAGTCAATTCCTATAATAGCTTAGATATAAATAATTCTATCGATAGTTTATATGATGCATCAAAGGCTTTAGAAGCTATAGGAGAATACGATAAGGAATATATGGAATATGCATCTAAGCTTTTAGATTGTTATTATATTTCTGATGAGATTAAATCCAATATAAGATCCTCTATCGATAATTTAGATTATGATGAGGATGAATTAAACCATTCGATTGAAAAGATGAATGATTTATCTAAGGCCATGGATAAATATAAAAAGAATGTCGATGAATTGATGAGCTATTTAAAGGAAATTACCTTAATGATCGATATGGCAGAAAATTATGATGAAACCCTAAAGGCAAATAAGGATAAGGTCATTCTTTTCTTTGATGAATTAAAAAAGAATTCTATAGCCTTAAGTGACTATAGAAAGAAAATAGCAAAATCCTTAGAAAAGGCAATCCTAAAGGAATGTGTAGATTTAGATTTGCCAAATACAAAATTTATGGTTGAATTTATGGATATAGATTATTCAAATCCATTCGATAAAAGTATCTTTAAGGAAAATGGATGTGATACTATAAATTTCTTAATTAGCTTTAATGAGGGTGAGCCATTAAGACCTTTATATAAGGTTGCATCCGGTGGAGAAGCATCAAGAATGATGCTTGCGTTTAAATCCTATTTATCCAAATCCATGAATTTATCCTTGATGGTATTTGATGAAATTGATACAGGTGTATCTGGTGTTACAGCTTCAAAAATTGCAAATAAGATGCATAATATCAGTAAAAATATTCAGGTATTATGTATTACCCATTTACCACAGGTAGCTGGGATGGGTGATTATCATAAGCATATTTATAAGGTTTTAGATAACGGAAGAACCAAAACAGAAATAAAGGATTTATATGATAAGGATAGAGTTGAGGAGATAGCAAAAATGCTATCTGGAGATTCTATTTCCTTATATGCATTATCTCATGCAAGGGAATTACTTGAAAAAAAGGACTAGTTCGATTTAATTTGAACTAGTCTTTTTCCTCTAAAACGAATTTATTTATAGCGTATGCAACACCAGAGGATTCGTTATCTAATGTGATAAAATTCGCACATTTTTTAACTTCCTCACATGCATTTTCCATCGCAACACCGATTCCTGCATATAAAATCATAGATTTGTCATTATCCTGATCTCCTATGGCCATGACCTCATCTCTTTTCACATTTAAATGCTTGGCTAAAGCTTCAAGCGCCATACCCTTATTGGTGTTTTTATTTAAGAATTCTAAGAAGATATCCGAACTTCTTACCATAGAGAATTCTTCCTTATATTTTGGGTTTATATCCCTTATTACTCTTGAGACATTTTCTTTATTATCTACAAGCATAGCCTTAATAAATGCCTCATCATCCTTAATCTTAGTAAAATCATAGATATAATCCTTTGTATGATTGATGGTTGCCTCAACATCGGTATATGGATTATGATCCTTTGTAATTAGCTCCTCATTTAAGCGGAAGGCATGATAATGTACATTGAGTCTTATGGACTCATAGTAGAGCTCTTTTACGGTTTTACCCGTAATAGAAGAGCTAAAAATCATTTCCTTTGTTCCTATATTAAATACTTTCGCACCATTATATATAATGACATAATCCGAAGTACTATTTAATTCTAATTCGTCAAATACAGGCTTCACTCCAGAATAAGGTCTACCCGTTGTGATGACGATTTTCACACCTAAATCCTTAGCACGTTTAAGTGCTATTTTATTTTCTTTAGATATGTTTTTCTTATCATCAAATAAGGTGCCATCTAAATCGATAGCTATGATTTTAATCATAGTAACCTCCCTAAAAAAAAGACTCCAAGCGGAGCCTAAATTCTTTTATAGCTTACCTATACATGCCATGATAATAAGAGAGATAACTCCACTTAGTGCCATAGCTAAAGCTAATGTAACAATAATGATCTTACCAGCCTTAGACATAACTGGGTTTCTATATTTCTTTTCGTTTTTATCTTTGTTCTTTTCTTTAATATATTTATTGTTTTTATCTTGTGCCATATTCTTCACCTACTTACAAAAAAATGCTATAATAATATCGCTATGATTATATACTAAATTGTTTGAAAAAGGAAGATGCCAAGTGAAAGAAAATAATTTAAAAATAATATTTCATATCGACATGAATGCATTCTTTTGCTCGGTTGCATGCATTTTAATGCCAGAACTAAGAGGCATTCCCTTCGCCATTGGAAGAGAAGGCACTTCAAGAGGTGTTTTATCTACAGCATCCTATGAGGCTAGAGCCTATGGAATACATTCTGCCATGCCTACCATAGAGGCCAAAAGAATACTTCCTACCTTAAGGGTGGTTCATATTGATTATAAGTATTATCAAAAGTATCATAATTATTTTTTGTCGATTATAAGAGAATATTCAAGCTTAGTTGAAGTAGCATCCATAGATGAATGCTACGCAGATATGACTGAGGCATGCAAGAATAAGCATCCTATAGTTTTAGCTAAGGAAATTCAAGCAAGAATATTGAAGCAATATGATCTTCCATGCTCTATAGGTATTTCGCATACTTTATTCCTAGCCAAAATGGCATCCGATATGAAAAAGCCTTTAGGGGTAACGATTATTACTCCATCCAATACAAGGCATTTACTTGGCCCATTATCTGTTGAAGATATTTACGGGATAGGAAAAAGAACTTCTCCTATATTACTTAAGGCAGGAATAAATACAATTGATGATTTTATGAATCCTAAGAATAAGGATAAGGTTATATCCTTAGTAGGTTCAAATACATATCAATATGTAAGAAGCCATGTTTTAGGCTTATCTAGTGATGTAGTAGATCCAAATCGATATTCTAAATCAAAATCAATCTCAACATCACAAACCTATGATGTATATAAGGAATCCTTATCGGATATGCTGTATGAAATGAGGCAAATGACAAGAAGTGTAATCGCTAGAATGAAGGAGGAGTCCTCCCTTTGTAAAACCGTAACGATTACACTTAGGGATTCTGATTTTAATACGATAACAAGGCAAACAAAATTAGAGGATTTTAGTGATGATTTTGATTTAATCTATAGTGTTGTAAGTGAACTTACAGAAGAAAATGTAGAAAAAGATAAATCCTATAGATTACTTGGCGTTGGATTATCTGGTTTAGTGGAAAAGGATAGTCTTCCTAAGGAATATAATATATTTAATGTAGATGATGTAATGAAAAAAGAAATTATCCTTGATGAAATGATTCATGAATTTCAAAACAAGTATGGTAAAATGGCGTTATATAGGAAAAAGGAAAAACAAGGTTGATTTCTGTTATGAAAAAATATAAAATAGGTTGTAAAATTAACAAAGATTACAAATTTTAAATTTTTGTAATGGGAAGGAGGGTATGCTATGGTATTTGATGGACTTGAATTAAAGGATTATATCGTAAGAGCTTTAAAGGATTTAAGATTCGAATCCTTCACAGAGGTTCAAAAAGCAGTATTTAATAAAATGAAGCTTGAAAAAAATATTTTAGCAAAATCAAAAACAGGCTCAGGTAAAACACATGCTTTTTTAATACCGATTTTCCAAGATTTAGATGAAAAGCAGAATAAGGTTCAAGCAACCATTGTTGCCCCTACAAAGGAGCTTGCAATGCAAATCTATAAGATGGCACAGCATATTGCATCCTTTTGTCCAGAACGTATCGATATAAAGCTTTATAGTGGTGGTACAGACAGGTTAAAGGAGGTTTCAAAGCTTGAGGGCTTACAACCTCAAATCGTTATTGGTACCCCAGGTAAGATTAAGGATTTATCTATTACCGTAAATGCTTTAAAGATTTATACATCGAAGTATTTTATTGTAGATGAGGTAGATATGACCTTTGAAAATGGCTTCCAAGAGGATTTAGATGCAATAACAGAGGTCGTAAGTGATGCAAGATGTATGTTCTTTAGTGCAACGATTGCAGAAAAGATTTTACCTTATTTAAAAAAATATATGACGAATGTAGAATTTGTAGATATAAATAATACAAATGATCAAAAGATAGAGCATATTTGGATTCCTCTTAAGCATAAGGACCGCTTTTTAGTCTTAGATATGCTACTTAAAACGATTCAGCCTTATTTATGTATTATATTTGCAAATAAAAAGGAAACGGTTATGGATCTTCAAGCAAAGCTTGTTAACGAAGGGTATTTCGTTGGTGCGATGCATGGAGATTTAACTCCAAGAGAAAGAAAAAGAGTTTTAAACGATTGTAAAGCGCTTAAATATCAATATTTAGTCGCAACAGATTTAGCTGCAAGAGGTATTGATATTGAAGGTGTATCTCATATTATTAATTATGAATTGCCAATGGATTATGAATTCTATTTACATAGATCAGGTAGAACCGGTAGAATGCATAAGGATGGTATTGTATATTCCTTATATGAGGAGATTGATGATGCTTATTTAGATTCCTTAAATAAGAAAAAAATAAAGCCTTCTTATTTTGAATTTAAATCTGGTGAGCTTGTACCATATAAAGGAAGAAATACTAGATTAGATCGAATTAAGCCTAAAACAGATTATCAAAAGGAAGCTGCAAAATATATTCCAGAGGCGAAAAAGGTTAAGCCTGGATATAAGAAAAAGCGTCAGGCACAAATTGATGATTTAGCGACTCGCTTAAAGAGAAATGATCAAAAGAAAAAGAAAAGAGGCAGATAATATGAAGGATTACATTATTGTAACGGATTCTACAATCGATTTAACCGATGAAATGGCAAAGGAATTAGGAATTCTTGTATTACCTATGACATTCACTATCGATGGTAAGGAGTATAAGAATTATTTAGATGGAAGAGAAATTGGATTAGAGGAATTCTACCAAAAAATGGTAAATGGTAGTACACCTAAAACAGCACAGCTAAATGTAAACTATATTATGGAGCATGCAAAGCCAGTATTAGATAAGAATTTAGATGTATTATATATTTCCTTTTCCTCTGGATTATCTGGATCCTTTAATGCAGTAAGGCTTGCAAGTGAGCAATTAATGCTAGATTATCCAGATGCAAAAATTGAAATTGTGGATTCCTTATGTGCATCTGGTGGCGAAGGCTTATTGGTATGGATGGCTGTACAGAAGAAAAATTCAGGCGCAACCCTAGAAGAGAATAAGGAATATCTAGAAAATTTAAAGCTTCATGTAAAGCATAGCTTTACGGTTGCAGATTTGGAATATTTAAAGCGCGGAGGAAGAATTAAGGCTACTGCAGCCTTTGCCGCAAAGCTATTAAATATTAAGCCAGTGTTACATGTAGATAATGAAGGACATTTAGTTGCCTTAGCAAAAAAGCATGGTAGAAGAGCAGCATTAAATGCCACTTGTGAAAATGCATTGGTTGGACTTGATACAAAGGCTAATTTTATTACGATTGTATCTCATGCAGATGCATTAGAGGATGCACTATACTGTAAGGATTATATGGAAAAGAAATATGCAGAAATGCATTTTGATTCCAAGGTGGTTATTACGCCTATAGGACCAGTTATTGGAGCACATAGTGGCCCTGGTACTATCGCAGTATTTACGATTTCTGATAAAAGAGAATAATTCAGTTATAAAAGATTTGGCGCATTTAATTCCAAATCTTTTTCTTTTCTATTTTAACTAAGGCAAAAAGACCCTATATGTAGAATCTGCCTTTGTATAGGTATCTACTTTATAGGGTCTATTTTACAAATTTATTAGTTATTTTTATAGCTTTGGTGTACCAATAGAATCACCAGAGGTAATATGCTTTACCGTAATTTCCTTAGGCTTTGCAGAAGAGAACACACGAACATTTCTTTCGATGATTAAGCCTTCTGGTAAAATGAGCTTTTTACCAATGACATTTAAGCCGGAAGATAATAGCTTAGGATTATCCTTGTTTGGTGTTAAATCACGACCTGTACCAATGATAGAATAATCACCTACTACAGTATTCTTATCGATAATTGTCTTTTCAATTTTACAATTATCACCGATGATTACATCATTTAAGATGACAGAATCACGAATTGTAGTATTCTTACCTACAACAACACCTGGAGATAATACAGAGTGAATAACCTCACCATTAATGATGCAGCCATTAGAGATTAATGATGTTTGGATAGAAGCATGACGACCAACCTTTACTGGAGGTAAATCCTCACTCTTTGTATAAATTTTCCATTTTGGATCATATAAATCTAAGGCAGAATCACCAGTTAATTCAAGGTTAGACTCTAAGTAGGAATCATATGTTCCTACATCCTGCCAGTAATCATAGAATTCATAGGCATATACATTCTTTTTTTCAATCATTTCAGGAATTAGATGGAAGCCAAAATCTAAATCATCGATATCTGGATGAGATTCAATAGCTTCAATTAATGCATCTGTTGAGAATACATAAATACCCATAGAAGCCTTATTGGACTTAGGATTTTTAGGCTTTTCTACGAATTTTTTAATTCTTAAATTCTCATCGGTCTCCAAAACACCATAGCGAGATGCCTCCTCCATAGGTACAATTTTAGCTGCGATAGTTAAATCTGCACCTGTACGCTTATGCTGCTCAATAAGCTTAGAATAATCCATCTTATAGATTTGGTCTCCAGACATGATTAATACATATTTGGATGCATAACGCTTAACGAAATCCAAATTCTTTCTTACAGCATCTGCAGTTCCGTTATACCAAGAATTGTTTGGTTGAAGAAGTGTAACAAATGAATCTCTACGGTCTAAGTCCCATGGCTTTCCAACGCCAATATGCTCATTTAAGGATAATGGTAAATATTGTGTTAAAATACCAATTTGGAAAATTCCTGAATTTGTACAATTGGATAATGCAAAATCGATAATTCTGAATTTTCCTGCGAAGGGAACGGCTGGCTTAGAACGCTTTTCCGATAGAATATCTAATCTAGAACCACGTCCACCAGCTAAAATTAATGCTAATGTTTCTCTCATAATAAACTTCCTTTTTTATTGTTGTAATTTACGATATAAATCAATATAGATTAAAGCTGATGCATTCCAGCTAAAGTCCATTTCCATAGCTTGCTTAATAAGCTTTTTCCAATCATCCTCATGATTGTTATATGTATCAATGGCTAGATACATAACATCCTTTAGAGAATTCGAATCATAATTGGTGAAGGAAAATCCTGTACCGGAACCATTAAAATGGTTATATGGTATAACGGTATCCTTAAGTCCGCCAGTCTCTCTAACAAGTGGTAATGTACCATAGCGCATCGCAATCATTTGTCCAAGACCACATGGCTCAAACATAGATGGCATTAGGAATAAATCAGATCCTGCATAAATCTTTTGTGCCACTCGATCGGAATAACCAATATAGCACTTAAAGCGATTTGGATATCTTGCTTCTAAAGAGCGGAAGTAATCCTCGTAATTTCTTTCTCCACTACCCATTAAAATGAATTTCGCATTCGAGTTTACGATAACATCATCTAAAATAGGCATTAGTAAATCGATTCCCTTTTGGTCAACTAACCTTGAGACCATACCAAATAGTGGCACATCCTCTTTATTGTCTAGACCAAATTCCTCAAGCAATGCTTTTTTATTGCCCTTTTTACCAGAAACAAAGGTAGAAGCAGAATAGTTTTTATAAATGTATGGATCCGTTTCTGGATTATATCTTACTGTATCAATACCATTTAATATGCCGTGGAAATCGAAATATCTTAGTCCTAATACGTTATTCATGTTATAGCCATAATAATCGGTAAGTACCTCATTTTTATATGTTGGAGATACTGTTGTAATAATATCTGATTCCATAATCGCTGTTTTCATGAAATTAATGCATCCGTCAAATTCAATTGAATTGGAATATGGCATATATAAAATGGACATCATATCCATAGGGAATATTCCCTGGTATTGAATATTATGAATGCTATAAACTGTACGAATTCGGTTATATACATTATAGGAATAATAATTTTTCTTTAAAATGTATGGAATAAGTCCAGTTTGCCAATCGTTACAATGAATGATATCCGGGAAGAAATCTACAACTCTCAATGCTTCAAGTACAGCAAAATCAAAGAATGCGAATCTTTCTCCATCATCACCATAACCATAGAATCTATCCCTCGAGAAGTATTTTTCAGAATCCACAAAGTAATAATCGATATCATCCTTTATTGCATGGAATATTCCAGCATATTCAAGGGACGAGCCCATTCTTACATAATTGTATCCCCTGTAGTAGGCAATATTTTGATCCTTAATGGATTTGTAATACGGCATGATTACTCGAACATCAACACCATTTTTCTTTAATGCCTTAGGTAGTGCACCAATTACGTCAGCAAGACCACCAGTCTTTGCGAATGGAGCACCTTCACTTGCAACAAGCAAAACTTTCATCGTGGCACCTCTTTCCTAAGATATTACATATCTTCACTTCTAATTATAGTCTTACTTTTGATGTCATTCAAGACAAATTTACGAAAAAATTAAGTAAAAATTGTTTATATTTTTTCGAAAATAAATCGAAAATATCGCTTTTGCGGCATAGTGAATTGATATAGAAAAAAACCATTTTTCTATTGCTTAAAGTGCTTGAATTTGATATAATGATAGGGCATAATGTTTCATTGTGAATAGAATATATTCTATTAAGGAGTTTATATATATGGCATCAAAGAGTAAAAGAAATAAAGTTAAATTTAAATGGACTAAGGAATTAGGCTTCCTAATTGGAGCAATCGCAATTATTGGTGCGGTTACCCTAACCCTAGCTTTAGTAAGACAATTTTCAGGTAGAGATATAAAGAGAGTAAATGAAGCAATTGAACAATTCAACGCATCTGAATCTCAAACGGTATATACCATTGATACAGAAAAGAATGTATTTAAGATGACAAATCATTCAAGCTTAGTATCCCAAAAGAACAGTTCGGATTATACCTATGTATGGTATGGTACTTATACATCTGCAGATTTCTTAAGATATTTATATACTATTAATGAAACTGCTGAAACCTATAAGGTTGATACAGTATATTTATATATTGCTGATTATGTTCAATCTGCAATCGACAACAACACAAAGGATACAGAGGAATATAAAACAACCCTAAAGGCTATGGAAGATGAGCTAAACCAAGGCCGTACGGATGCAGCTGCAATTGACCTAGAGGATTATGCTGCATTATTCGTGTTTAAGGATGGTAAGCTAGTTTACAATTCTCAAGTAGCTGGTGAATCTTCTGAATACAAATGGGAGATTCAATTTGCAAAAGCATTTAGCTATGCACAATTAGGCGAATAATAAACTTGGCTGAGGAAAACCTCAGCCTTACTTTTTAAAGGAGAATAGGACATGATTGAACAAATTAAATTATCCATTAAAGAAAAGCTTGAAGCTTATTATAAAGAGAAATACAATTTCGAATTAGCTATCGTAGTAGAAAGTCCAAAAAAAGCAGAAATGGGAGATATTTCCATTCCTATGTTTACCGTTGTTAAGGCACTTAGAAAGCCAATGCCTGAGGTTGTAAATGAGGCAATAGAGGAAATCAAATCCTTTGATTTACCTATTAATTCTATTTCTAATGCCGGTGCATTTATAAATTTATTTGTGGATAAGGCAAAGCTTTCTGCAAAAATTATTAAGGATTGTGTAACCCTTGAGGATGAATTTGGAAAAAGTAATCTTGGTGAAGGTAAAACGGTTGTATTGGATTATTCCTCACCAAATATTGCAAAATCCTTCTCTGTAGGTCACCTAAGAAGTACTATGATTGGTAATTCCTTAAAATTAATTTTACAGAAATGTGGATATCATACCGTTGCGATTAATTATTTAGGAGATTGGGGTACTCAGTTTGGTAAGATGATTGTTGCAATAGAAAAATGGGGCGACATCGAGGTTATTAAGAAAGACCCAATCAATGAGCTTGCGAGCCTTTATGTAAGAGTAAATAATGAGGAAAAGGAACATCCTGAAATTGCTGAAGAAGCAAGAGAGGCCTTCCGTAAGATTGAGCTTGGTGAGCCTAAATATGTAAAAATGTGGAAATGGATTAGAGAAGAATCCTTAAAGGAATCTGAACAAATCTATGATTTACTTGGTGTATCCTTTGATTCTTATAATGGTGAGGCCTTCTATAACGATAAGATGGATCCTGTTGTAAATGAGCTTGAGGAAAAGAAAATTCTAGAAGAAGACCAAGGTGCTATGGTTGTAAGATTATCCGATGATATTCCACCTGCATTAATTAAAAGAAGTGATGGTGGTACATTATATATCACAAGAGATTTAGCTGCGGTATTCTATAGAAAAAAGGAATATAATTTTGAAAAAGCATTTTATGTTGTAGGTGGAGAACAAAAGCTTCATTTCAATCAGCTTAAGGGTGTATTAACAAAGATGGGCTATAAGGATTTAGCTGATTCTATTATCCATGTGAATTTCGGTATGGTTTTAAAGGATGGTAAGAAGATGTCTACAAGAAAGGGTAATGTAGTTAAGCTATATGATATCCTTATGCAGGCAATTGATGCAGCCTACAAGCAAATCGAAGAAAAGAATCCAAATATGGAAAATAAGAATGAAATTGCAGTTAAGGTAGGTTGTGGTGCAGTTGTATTTAATGATTTAAAGAATTACCGTGCCCTAGATTATGAATTCGATATTAACGCAATGGTAAAATTTGAAGGTCAAACAGGACCATATTTACAATACACAGGTGTAAGAATTGCGTCTATCTTAAGAGATAAGAAATTCGATATAAATAATATTGATCCAAATCTATTTGAAAAACCTCATTACTTTGAGATTGTAAAACAAATTTCATCCTTCCGTATGACCGTTGAAAAAGCAGCAGAGGAAGCCTCTCCATCTGTCATTGCAAAATATTTATTATCCTTAGCATCAAGCTTTAATAAATTCTATTCTCTAGAAAAGATTAATGCAGAGGATATTGTTGTAAGAAACACCAATTTCGCACTTGCCAAATCTGTTCGTATTGTATTAAATGAAGGATTAAGATTGCTTGGAATCAATTATCTTGAAGAAATGTAATTGAGTACAAAAACAATTAGAAAATCGAAAAAGATGTTATGTTGCCTGAAATAGGTAGTTGCATAACATCTTTTTTTCTAGAAAACTATTAATGATCTATAGGTGGCAACGTCATGCAATTTTAATACAATTGCATACCCCTAATTCTTATAAAATGGACATTTTTTCCCTATGCATTGTTTATTCCATGATGAAAACTCACAAGATGTGTTGTCTAAATTCATTTTAATTCCATATTTCTTTTCTACAAACTCAGCTGCATATGAAAGCGATAAAAAAGCATTTCTTTTACAACATCTAGGACCACCTATTTCACTCATTCTTTTAATCACGGATGCGGTGAATTCCATATTATCCTTATAATAATCATTGGAAGTTAATGGTCCTGTCTCATGAATAATGGAAAGAACAGCTCCAATAGATGAAGTAGATCCACAGACACCCCAAAAACCACACATAGCTCCAGGCATCTTTATAGTTCTTTTGGCTAATATATCTATTGCTTGATTTAAATCAACTTCACCAGAAGCATTTTTATAAGCTACAAGAAAACTAGCCCCATCTAAAAAATGGTGTTCTGGTCCATGAATATTTACAAAACTTTATGCATAATTGACTTTGCAATTTCGATTGGATTCTTGCTTTTACTTTTTAAGACCTCTTCTTTAATAAGTTTATATTTATCATCTAATGTATATTCCATAATGCCACCTTTTTTAAGTAATTATTTAATAATACGACTTTTTCTTTGTCAATTGAATAATGTACCCATTTTCAATCTATTCTAGAAATCATTAATCCACTATCCGTTAATATTTTCATATGATGAGATAAAGTAAATTAATTACAATTAACCATTTCTAATAACTTACAAGCAAATGATTCATCATTTGTAATCCATTTTTTTGAATAAACAATCTTGTTACATCGCCAATTGCTTTAA
>NZ_JAXFPY010000015.1:0-2441 GCF_034179385.1 Anaeroplasma sp. | reverse complement strand
TGAAATTATTAAAAACATTTCAATTAAGCTTAAAGAGGTAAAAAGCGAAGATTTTAAATATAAAGAAATTGGTTGCTATAATTTATATGGAGTTTATAAATCATATTTTAGTTCCTATATAAATATTGAAGATAATGGATTAACCCTTGAAGCATATATAATGAAAGAGCCAACAGATAGAGAATATGAAGGCTTTCCATATGAAGAGGCGGATATCTTGTACATTGCATTATGGAATAGAGGGAATCGTGATTATGACTTTAGCAAATTTATTACCCCTGATTGTAAAAAGATTATTACAGAAGGAAGAAATGCTTGGGGTAAGCACTATATTATCAAGAGGTATGATTTAAAAGCCCATACCTCTGAATTTATAATTAAGACTTCAGTCCAATTTATTACTGAAGAGGTAAAAAAATATACTCAATCTAAAAATATAACTCTTTAATATAATTGTTTAAGCACCTTTTAAAAGGTGTTTTTTCCTTTTTAAATAGGATATTTTAAGTCCTTATATATATTATTTATAATATATATAAATCATTGAAAAAAACACTAAAAAATGGTATAATTTAAGTACATAGAGACAGTACAAATTTACTATACGAGGAAAAACAGTGATTACAAAAGAAGAAAAGATTAGAAGAAGAAAATCGTTGAAAAGAACTCAAATATTACAGGAGCTGGTTTTGGAGAAGAAATTGATTCATCCATTAATAACATTCCAGAACTTCAAAAATGGATGAATGGGGAAATTGAATTTGATGAATATCAAGAAGCAGTAATGAAATTTATAAAGATTAACTAATTAGGAACTTTACTAAATATATTGTTCTTGATACAATAATCTAATAAGAAGGTTTCAGTCCTTCTTTTTACAAAAGGAGTTGTGTTTATGGATAAAAATAATGAACTATTCATATTCTTATATAAAAAACTAGAATCTATTTTAGCCTGTACAGTAAAGTCAAGACCCCAGGATTCTCCTATCTGGGTATTTGAAAATGAGCTAAAAAAGAGTGATGATGCAAAGAGAAAGGCTAGGGCAGAAAAGTATTTTATCGTACGTACAATGAGGAATATTTTAATGCACGATGATTTAGGTAATGATGGCCCATTTGTAGTCAACGAGGATACAATAAAATTCCTAGAAGAGGAAATAGAAATATTAGAGGAGCAAAAATGTGCCATTGATGTCTGTGTACCATTTGCATCCCTAGTATATGCAACAAAGAATTCCTTAGTTACAAATATTGCCTCCCGTATGCTAGAGAAGGGTATTACGAATGTACCTATCCTAGAGGAAAAAAAGGTTGTTGGTATGTTTAATGGTAAAGCCTTTATTCACATTATGAAAAGTAGAAAGGGAGTAGTCATTAATGAGGGAACGAAGATGAAGGATATTCATCAATTCCTATACTTAGATATGAATGATGGAATCCGTTATGAATTTGTTGCAAAAGATACTAAGGTAGATATATTACATCAGGTATTTAAAAGAAATAATAAGGGTAAGGTTGAGCTTTTAATTGTCACAGAAACAGGAAATAAATATGAACCTATTTTAGGTGTTATATCCCCTCATGATATATTAGATAAAGCATAATATTCTTCGCAATTCCAGAAATATTGGAATTGCTTTTTTTCTATTTAGGTATGATAAAATATCTTTTTTTTAGGGGGATATTATGTAAGGAGATAATAATGAAATAAGAAATACCTCTTTTTCAACTGAAGAAATATATAAATTCTTAGAGTTTGAGGATTATAAGGAGAATTTATCTTACGATACAAAGGTAAAGAAAAAATCAATAAGGATAGTCAAATTATTGTATAGGATTATCTCGTAGAGGGCTATGAACCATTCCCTTTCACCCTGAGATTTATGAATCAAGATTTAAAATGGATACGATATTAAGTAGCCTAGAATATAGTTTTGAATATAAAAACCCATTTGGAGTGGATCTATATGTGGATTTAGAAAAGGATAATAAAAAAATCCTTCCTAAGACATTAGTGAAGGAAAAGAATAAATTTGGTAGAATATTTGAAGATTTAGATACGAATGTAGATTATATCTTTGTCGTATACCAGCAGCAATATAATTCTAAGGTATATTATTATACACGTTATTATACAATATTCCTAATTTAGAGAGTGTTGGCGAAAAATAAATAAAGTGATATAATATAGTCAGTCTAAAGAAAGGAAAATCACGTGAATTTCTGAGAGCTGGTTAATACGTGTGACTTGGCGGTTGATGATTAGCCAGCTCCCAGAAGTTCAATCAATCGCCGCCATAAAAACTAAATATAAAGATAACCATTAGGGAACATCGGTGAAGAAACTTCCATGGGATGAAAGAGATAATATAACTCCTATTGAAGTATGAATAACTTCTACTATGAAAGAATGGTATGAAGCCAAACATAGAGAAAGTT
>NZ_JAXFPY010000127.1:0-10171 GCF_034179385.1 Anaeroplasma sp. | reverse complement strand
ACACCTGCAAGTAAAGCTAATATACTTTGGAATATTTGCATAAGATCTTCATCCTTTCTTCTTATAATCATTGTAACATAGATGCTTTTGAAAATAATGTACAATTTTGGTGAAATCCTATTGTAAACGTTTCAATAGAATCCTTTTACATTAATCCTCGAATTTTTCATTAAATCAGAAATATATAAAGATGCTCGTCTGCTTAAAAAAGATTATAGAGCCATACATTTCCATATTTTGAAGGATAGCTTTTGTACTTGAATCTAAAAATGGTATTTAGCCCTCTTTAATCTCCATTATCTATATCCTCTTTTTTCTTAATTTTTCCCTTTAAGCCTAAAATTCCTAATACAAAGGTATGAACACTCACTGCAAGTCCACTAGATAAAATAATAAATACTAAAATTAAGGATACAATTTTATGGATATAGTTAAATCCAAAATATAGATTTAAGGATAAAACAATAGAAAATAGCATGACAGAGGTAGATATTACTCCACCCTCTGCTATAGCTATATTATATGGATTCTTACTTTGATTTGCTATCTTTACATCCATATACAAGAAAATCATACGTAAAGCTAAGAATATAGTTTGTATAAAAATAAACCAATTTTGACTTTCCTTAGATAGGGAATCATTAAATATATAAAACAATAATCCGCCTAGTAAGATCGTTAAAATAAGTATAGATATGGAGTTGAATATGGTTATTTTACATTGACTTCTAAATCGTATAGAATCCTCAAGTCCACTTATTTTCTTATTCCATAGGAATGTGAAAAATCGAACGATAGCAAGAGAAAAATAGAATAATGCAATAACAAAGAATATATTGAGTAGACCATCCTTAAGAGCATATAGTCCACCTAGCCAATAGAATAATCCAATAAGGATGGTGAAGATTAATCCTATAAAGAAAAATACTTTTTTTCTTACTAAACCGATAACAAATTTATATACCGTCATCACTGGATTATATTTCTTTTTATCTATAGCAAACTGCATAGCTTTTACAGGATAGTATACTGTAAAATGAGTAATAATGAAATTTATTCCAACTAATATAATCACCCAGTGAGTAGACATATCTACATTCAATACATTAAGCAAAAGCATGAATGTTGCATAAGAAAAATAAATAAAGGAATTCATATCAAAGGACCTAAGTCCTATGGTTTCTGTTCTTTTTAGCAAAGTAGATCTTAAAATAAAGGAAATCAAAAAGAATAAGGATATGACACCATATAAGATTACACTAATAAAATTTGCAGGAAATAAGGTGTTCGTACCTATCATGAATAATAAGCCAAAATCAAGTGGTAATATCAATAAAAAATTAAAGAAGCCATAATAATGATTGATTGCATACTTTCCATCTTCCATCGATGCATATTTTTTTCTTTTAAAAATGCCTATAAAATAGCAAAGCAAGGATCCAAAGGCATATAAAGTAATGGATATAAACCAAATGTCGTTAAATTGATTGTCTTGGTTAAAATCCTTATATAGAATAGGGCTTCTTAAAGCTAATATAGCAAGAAAAAACATTACCATGGATGTAATGTATAAAAAGTCAATTATAGAAACATTATTCTTTTTCTCTACTTCTATATGATTCATAATAACACCCCATACATTATAGCATTTAAAAAAGCACAAACAAAGATTTGTGCTAAAACTTTTTGGAATTTGCCCGTTTTAAAATGAAAGCAAGCTCATTCTTATCGAATTCCTTAGGTACAGGATATAATGGATTTGCTTCAATAGAAGCATGCTCTGCAAGAGGCAAATAATCCTTTTCATGAATCATTTGATCTAAAGAATCAGGAATTCCCATTTTTTGATTTAATTCTCTTATCCAAGAAATCAAGGAGGAAGCATTTTCTTCTTTTGATACCTTATCACTACCTATACCCATTTCTATAGATGCCTCAGATAATGCGTTATATGCTTTACATCCGTAGGCCTCTAATACATAAGGCAATAATATTGCAATTAAATAGCCATGAGGCTTATGATATACTCCACCAATCGCATGAGCTAGGGCATGAACATAGCCTACATAGCTTCTTGCGAAGGATATGCCTGCATAAAAAGATGCATAAAGCATATTATGCCTTGCGATATCATTTTCTCTATCCGAATAGAATTCAAATAAATGATTTTTTATTAAAGATAAACTCTTCTTCGCATATTCCTTACTTTTTTTATTTCCTGCATGATTCATATAGGATTCCATAGCGTGAGTAAATGCATCCATACCTGTAGTTGCAACAAGCTCACTTGGAAGCCCCTTAAGTAAGGAATCATCTAATATGGCAACATTAGGTATAAGCTTACCGTCGCTTATTGCAAATTTATCCTTAGTTTCTTGATTCGTTACAACAGCTGCAATGGAGGCTTCACTTCCTGAACCTGCAGTTGTGGGTACGGCAATAAAAAAGGGAAGTCTTTTTTTTACCTTTAAAACGCCCTTGAAGCGAGCTAAATTCTTATATTTATTCGAAACTAATACACCCATTGCCTTGGCTGCATCTAGAACAGAGCCACCTCCAATAGCAATAATGGAATCACATTCATGCGCTTTATAAAAGCCCGCTAAAACCTCAACAGTTTTGAAGGTAGGATCACTTGCAACTCCAATATAGGAAAAATATTTAATTTGATTTGCATCAAGCATCTTTATAAGTGATTCATATCTTTTTCCTTTTGATACTGTATTCGATACAATAAGGATTGGACATTTTAATCCTTTATCCTTTAAAAGGGTTGGAATATCTTCTAATCTTTCTTTAACTGCAGGAATAGGAAATCTTACGATTTTCGATGCAATTCTTAAAAAGAATTGAAATGTTCTTGCATAAGCTATTTTAATTACATTCATTGTGAATCCTCCTTCCATAAAACATTCTATTTAAATATACAATTCCAAAGGCAAGTATTGCCGCTTAGTAATTTTTATAAGGACGAATACGAAAATAAACCACCCATTGATTCTAAATAAAATTCCTTCCTTATAGTACAAGCCACCAAAGGAATAAACAAATATTCTTACTATAGTATAACATATAGTAAAAGCTATTTGACACTAAGTTTAAGAGGAATACATACTCACCTGTTTTTAAGAGTTTGCTTTAACTTTATAGAACCACACCTCGGGCACACCTTTTTTTGTGCTTGAGCTTTTAAACAAATAGGGCAGCCCATTTGTACAAATAAGCCCTGATGTTGATGTGCTATAGGATAAGCATCAAATTCATAATTACAATCCAAACATATATAATGCATTTCTTACCAAATCACGATTCTCTTCTTTGGCTCAATATACATAGAATCGGACTCCTTTACATCGAATGCCTGATACCATTCTATAAAGTTTCTAGGTTGAATATTTGCACGAAGTTTTGCTGGAGAATGGACATCATTTGTTAAAAGATATAAGGTATATTGTTCCTTTGCCTTCATACACCAAACCTTAGCCCAGTTTTCAAAATATAATTTGAAATCACTATTTGGAATTTCGTGCATAATAGCTAGAGTAACTGCCATACCACCATTGTCGGCAATGTTTTCCGATACGACTAATTCTCCATTCACCTTGCCACTTAAGAATGGAATACCATCGAATTGCTGAATCATCTCTTTTGTAAGCTTTTGGAACGCTTTATAATCACTTTCCTTCCACCAATTCTTAATATTTCCATTTTCATCGAATTGTGCACCATTATTATCGAATGCATGAGAGATTTCATGACCAATAACTGCGCCAATTCCACCTAAGTTTTCAGAAATTGTTTGATGAATCGAATAGAATGGCTTTTGTAAAATTGCAGCTGGGAAGGTGATATCGTTTGCTGATGGATTGTAACAAGCATTTACCATATGACCTGGCATTGCCCATTCGGTACGGTCAACCTTCTTATTAAGCTTATTTAGATTATCGATAGATTTTAATATAGATACCTTTACCATAGAATCATAGTAGGATAAATCTAAAGTTAACTCCATTTTGCTATAAAGGTCATGAATATATTCTGGATATCCCATCTTAATTTCTATAGTAGATAATTTCTTTATAGCCTCTATCTTAGTCTCTTCAGCTAGGAATGTATTGTTCTTCATTCTTACCTTATACATTTCAATAATCCTCTTTACTAAAGAAACAATATCCTTTTTCGCTTCTTCACCGAAGTATTCTCTACCATAATATACACCAATAGGTTCACTATATATTCTAGATACAGCCATATATGCCTGCTTTTCAAGCTTTGGTGATGCATCAATTCCCATTAATGCTTTTCTAAATATTGTACTAATTTCAGCTAACTCCTCACTTAATGTGAATGCTGATTTTAATAAATATTTTACATAAGCCCAATGAACATAAAGATTTAAATTATCTAAATTAAAATATGTATTGAATTCTTTAATTGCTCTTGGATCATATACGACAATCGTTTTAGGGAATTCATCCTTATATTCCTTTTTAAGCATTCCCATAAAATCAAAAGGCTTAAGGCTTTCTATAACCTCTTCTAGTGGTGTTGGATTATAATTCTTAACATAATCCGCCCACTCAAGCTGACTTTTAACACATTTTGCGATTAAGCTATCAAATTTTATTGTATCCTCTAAATACTTTTCTTGATCTTCCTTAGATAAAGGGGTATATGCAAGCGCCTTAGATGCCATATCCTTATATACATTTAAAAGCTCAATACCAGCCTCATTACATCCATCATAATATGTAGTATCCGGCAAGATTAAAGATGGACCTAGAATAACAAAGGAATTCTTTGTTGCATCTCCCATATCAGGCTCAACACCTGCTTGAAATGGTAGTGGTACATCCTTAAGTAAGAAATCTAGGCTCAAGGAATTTAAATCCTCTATAGATTGAATCGATTGAATAACGGCTAAATCCTTTAAAATGGGGGTAATTCCTTCTTCGTTTCTTCTTTTGGTATCTAAAACCTTTTTATATAATTCTACAGCATATGTCATTTCCTTAATATTGGTATTCTTTTGGCCATTAGCTAATAGATTAAAATCGTTAATTAATAGCTTTTCTACCTCTTCATCTAAGATAGAAAATCCTCCAGTCATAGGACGATCCTCTGGAATTACTGCAGTTTTAAGCCAATCGCCATTTACTGCTTCGTATAAATCATCTTGAATTCTAATATCACTCATTTTTATATACTCCTTTGAAAACTCTATGCTTATTATATTCTTTTCCTTTCAAAAAGAAAAGAAAAAGCTTTAGGTTAAAGCTTTTGAAAACGAATCGATTTTACTCTTGAAAGGATATTCTTCATTTGGCTTCTTCTTTCTGTAGAATCTACTACAAGAATCGTTAAGCCCTCCCAAATCGTTACAGTAGTTGCGATATCCAATATATAGGCTACAACCTGCTTTATAACTCCATCTTCCTTCCAAAAGCCTGTTAGAAAAATCGTAGATATTAATAAGAGTACTCCAAGAATAATAAGCCATATTGCGATATGGTTTTTCTTTGAAACTCTCTTTTCCATTCTTTTAAATTCTAGTACTGAATTTTTTAAAAAAACATTTTTTAAATATTCACTACTATATCCATCCATATTACCAAAAGAAATAGAGATATCTATAGAATACTTTCTTGGAGCCATATCTAATACATACTTTATCCAATCCATAAAATCATCATTAATGAGTGGTATTTTTGTTACTGCATTAAAGTCAAAGATTTCCTTTGGCGTTTCAAATTCAAGCTCCATATATGCAATTTTATTTTCATGATCTAGATGAAAAAATTCATCCTCAATGGATAAAAACTCCTCTACTCTTTCTTCCATAATATACCTCAATTATACTTTATTTAAATGAATGAATGAAATATTCTTATTCTTTAAAATGACCTTAAAATACATTTTTTCCTCAAAAATATTATATAAAAAGTTAAAGGCAATCGCAAGGATTGCCATAATCTTTATCTTCTTTTTATTGTTTTTCTATATAGTACAACATTTAAAATAAACGCAAGACCTATAGAGGATACTATATAAATCATCATAAAATGTTTCGATGCCTCTAGGCTAAATACATTTAAATTTAAGGCAAAAGCTAGAGATACATTCGTATAAAACATTCCATTATCTATTCCATTTAAGGATGTATTTATATGCTCAAGTACGCCATTCATAAGTAGATTTCTATATAGACATGCAACATGAGATCCAGGCACTAAGGATAATACACCTTGAATTTCCTTAGAGAAGTTTCCTAAAGGAATATATGCACCAATAATAAATCCTATTGCTGCAGAAACTATACCTGAAAATGCGGCAAGAGATGTTGTCTTCTTAAAGAAGGAAACAATAACCATCATAACAATGACACTTGATGCAGAGCCTAATAGAGTTAATAAATATAGCATAAAACCTTTACCAATAGATAAATAGGTATTCCCCATAATGCTTGTAATTCCAAGTCCAATCGTCAATATACCCCCTGTAATCATAAAGGTATTTAATAGGGCACTCGTAAAATAGGATAATATTACAATTACTCCAGATATAGGAGATGAGGTATAATCATAATCTATTTTTAAATTTTTATCCCTTACCATTACCTGTAAGGAATTTAAGGCAACCGTAATGGATGCCGTACCTAAGATTCCTGCAAGTAGCCATAAATTCGCTAAGGATTCAATATCCTTTAGATCATAATAGCCCTCAATTGCATTCAAGGATTCCTTAAGACTAGATAAATAGGTATCCTTTAAAAAGATTACATATAAGAAAAATACAATTAATGGTGCTAGCATAGAAAAGAATAAGGTTGTTTTATCCTTAAAGAATAAGAATACATTTCTTTTGGTCATACCTACATATGAGCATAAGCCCCCTTTAAAATTCCTCATTACATAAAGCTCCTTCCGGTTACATTCAAGAATACATCATCCATATCGCCTTTAATTAATTCATAATCCTTTACGATATCCCTTTCTAAAGATAGGAAGTCTATTACTTCTTTACTCTCTTTATATGGAATCGTATAGGTATCTAAATTATAAGAATATTCTAAATTATATTTTCTTAATAAATCCTCATAATCTAAAGATTTCTCTACATGCCATAAAAGCTTATTACTTGCATATATATTCTTTAAGCTATTTGGCGTTCCTTTAGCAACAATATGCCCATGATCTAATATTACTACCCAATCTGCATCCTTAGTTTCTTCCATGTAATGTGTAGTTAAGAATACAGTTAAATGAATATTCCTTCTTAAATCATTAATAATATCCCAAACATTCTTTCTAGTTTTAGGATCTAAGCCTGTTGTAGGCTCATCTAAGAATAGAATTCTTGGCTTATGAATTAAAGCTCTTGCAATATCTACTCTTCTTTTTTCTCCACCACTTAAGGTTTCATATCTTCTTTTAAGTAGATGATCTAAGCTTAATAAGCCAGATAATTCCTGAATTCGATTTAAGGATTCCTTTCGATTCATTCCATAATAGCTACATCTAGACATTAAATTTTCCTTCACCGAAAGAATTTCATCTAAAACCGAGCCCTGAAATACAATGCCAATTCTTTTTTTGATTTCATCACTATCCTTATCTATATCAAGCCCATCAATATGAATTGAACCTGAATCCTTAGATAGAACGGTACATAAAATATTAATGGATGTTGATTTACCAGCTCCATTTTCACCTAAGAATGCGAATAGCTCGCCTTCCTCTACAGTAAATGAAATACCATCTACTGCTTTAATATTCTTATAATGCTTTACTAAATTATCGACCTTAATAATTTCCATTATTTTCTCACCTCGACTATATTTTACGAATTTTAAACACAAAAAAAAGCAACCTACAAGTAAGTTGTCAAAAACTTAAAGTAAGTTGCAAAATATATAGACTATTCTTCATCCTTAGGTAATTTCTTTAAGGCCTCATTAATCTTGAAAGAATCCTTTCTTTCCATTCTGTAGGTTACGATAAATACTATGGCATATATTCCTAAGAATATAGCTCCAACAATTAAAATACCACTTAATTCGCTCCACCATTTAAACAAATATCCAAAGGAATATACAATGACGAGTAATAAGATAAAATGTATGATCTGACGAATCATCATTCCTTTTTTCGATAATTCATTTTTAGATAAATACACTAAGGATGCAAGTGCAGTAGATAGGGCAACTGCTAGTATTTCAAAAGGGAAAAACCATGGTAGATCATTATAATCCCTAAGAAGTACATTCATTAATCCTATACCTAGTAGCATACCAACTGTAATCAATAAAAATTGCATTGCAATCATTTTTACTATACGCATATTTTCCCTCCTATATTCCTAAAATATCCTTTAATGTCTTAACATATTGACGAGAAATAATAATTCTTTCTCCATTCGATAGCTTTGCCTCAAATCTACCATTGAAGGCAGGAGTGACACAATCCATTTTATTGTAATTTAAAATAATGGATTTCGAGCATCTGAAAAAGGATAAGCCATTTACCATTTCCTCTATCTCATATAATTTCAGCTTAGATTCATAAAAATCTTCCTTACAATAGATAAATGTTTTATTCTCTGTTGCTTCAATATAAAAGATATCCTTCATTCGAATAGAATAAATATCTTCACCCTTAGTTCCTGAAATAAAGGAGGATTTCGTCTCCTCTTTAAGCTTTTTCACTAAGGATAAAACATAATCATTCATCTCATGACATTTGATTACAACCTCTTCTTGCAAATCCGCATCAATTTGTTCAATACTTATCTTATACATAGTATCACCAGCCTTACTATATTCTTTTTAAAAATTATTACAAGATAGTGTAAAGTAAGTTACAAAAAACAATAGGTAAGTTACATAAATTAGTGAAGTAAAGATAAAGCTAAATCCTTGTTATAAAATACCTTATTATGGCTTACATTAGGGACAAGAATCGCTTTACAATCCTTAAAGCATGAAATTAATTTTAAAGTGGATTCCATAGGAATAATCTTATCTCCATCGGAATAATAAATTATAGTAGGACATGTAATATTTAAGGCATTACTATGGGATGGAAATTTAAATCTCACACAGCCTAATAATGGTCCATGGAAAACATTTACAAGATGATTCATCGCATCGCTAAAGGTATAATATGGGGCAAACAATATAAGGCTTTCTACATCCTTATATTTACTTGCACAATAAGTAGCAACTCCTGTACCAATAGAAAAACCACAAATACGAATCTCTTTATAGCTATAGCCCTCTTGTTCTATTAAAAAAGACATATATTGATCTACTTCTTTATATATCGTTTCTTCATTTAGGGTACCATAATTATATCCAAACATAGGATAATCCATAATGAGTAGATTTCTTTTGCTTGTATCTAAATCATCTTTTATGTTATGAAATACACCCTTGGCATTTTGTGCATTACCAACAAATAATAAGGTGACCTCATTATAATCATTATCATAATAAAGGGAAGTATAGGAGGTATCCTCTACAAATACCTCTACCTCTTTTACCTTATCTATCGATATGCTTATAGCATATGCTTTAGGGAAAAAGCAAAATCCTGGTGCTAGTGCATACAAGGAATATACGAAGGTAAATACAAGCTCATAAAATAAAGTTAATGAGAAGGTAATCCATTTATTCATTCCCTTTTTCTTTTTCATATAGAATGCTGTAAATACAATCGTCAATATGAAAAATACCAACATAGGTATTAAGAAAAACCAACTATGTATAAATAATCCACCAATATAATTATTTTTATAATCTCTATGTAAAAGAAACATTATTTCTCTTAAATCCATATATAAAAAGAATAAAAAGAAAAATAAAGTAAATAATACTATAGAAATGAATAGCCTATGCTTGATTACAAATTTCATAATATCCCTCACTTATTCCCTTATATTTTTAAACCTTTTTAAAACAATAGTCAAGAAAAAGCACTCCGAAGAGTGCTTTAATACCTTTTGTTAGCTATATAATCATAGAAAATATACTGACATATGCATATATATTGGAAGTTACTAATTCTCACATTGAAAGTGAGAATTTATCATTTTGTATTGACCTGAGAATCCTTTATTGTCTACACGACATCATAAGGACGCCTCAAACGTGAATAAGACCAATTAAGTTGCC
>NZ_JAXFPY010000102.1:0-5285 GCF_034179385.1 Anaeroplasma sp. | reverse complement strand
CTCAGGTGGATAAGGCAGAAGAAATGCCTGATAAGGTATACCAGGTGAATGCACTTGGTCCAAAATACATAGCAGAAGCCTGTCTTAAGGTCAATGCAAAAATGATTTATATTTCAACGGATTATGTATTTGATGGAAAGGGCATTACCCCATTTGAGGTAAATAGCCCAAAGAATGGTTTATCCGTTTACGGAAAAACCAAGGCACAAGGAGAAGACTTTGTTCGCTTTACTTTAAATAAATATTTCATTGTAAGAATTTCTTGGGTATTCGGTAAGAATGGTAATAATTTTGTTAAAACTATGCTAAAGCTCGCCGATATGGGTAAGAAGGAATTAAATGTAGTAAATGATCAAATTGGTTCTGTTACCTATACCTATGATTTATCAAGATTATTATGTGATATGATAGAAACTACCAAGTATGGAATCTATCATGCAACAAATGAAGGATTCATTTCTTGGTATGATTTTGCAGTTGAAATATTCAAACTTGCAGGTAAAGATGTTAAGGTAAATCCTGTAACTACAGAAGAATACGCTAAATTAGTTCCAAATCAAGCTGCAAGACCACTAAATTCAAGAATGAGTAAAGATACACTTAAGGAACAAGGTTTTAATTTACTTCCAAATTGGAAGGATGCTTTAAAGAGATATTTAGATGAATTAAAGGATAAGACCATAAATGATTCTATAGAATTTTTAAAAGAAAGTAAAATCGTTGAAATTAGAGATTTAAAGGAAAATCATATAAAAATATGATGGAACCTAAAAAGATACAAAAATTTCCAAATTTAAGGATAGATATGTATTATTCTCAATGTTCCATGGAAAGATATCTAAAAAATATGTAATCATTATAAAATCAATTAAGGAGAATAACTAATATGGCTAAATTTTTAGTTACTGGTGGAGCCGGCTTCATCGGTGGTAATTTCTTACATATGATGGTAAATAAATATCCTAATGATCAATATGTTTGTATTGATGCATTAACCTATGCAGGCAATATGGAGACACTTGCTCCAATTATGGATAAACCAAATTTTAAATTTGTACATGAAAATATTTGTAACAGAGATGCAGTATTTAAATTATTCGAAGAAGAAAAATTTGATTATGTAATTAACTTTGCTGCAGAATCTCATGTAGATAGATCTATTGAAAATCCAAGAATTTTCCTAGAAACTAATATTTTAGGTACACAAACACTAATGGATGCATGTAGAAAATATGGTATTAAAAGATACCATCAGGTATCTACAGATGAGGTCTATGGAGACCTACCTCTAGATAGACCTGATCTATTCTTCACTGAAGAAACACCAATCCATACATCAAGCCCATATAGTGCATCTAAGGCATCAGCGGATTTATTAGTTTTAGCATATCATAGAACATTTAAATTACCTGTAACGATTTCTAGATGCTCAAATAACTATGGTCCATATCATTTCCCTGAAAAATTAATTCCTTTAATGATTCAAAAGGCATTAAGGGGCGAAAAATTACCAATCTATGGTAAGGGTGAAAATGTAAGAGACTGGTTATATGTTGGAGATCACTGCACAGCAATTGATTTAATTGTAAGAAAAGGAAGAGATGGTGAAATCTACAATATTGGTGGACATAACGAAAGAACAAACCTTGAGGTTGTTAAAACCATTTTAAAGGAATTAAATAAGTCAGAAGACTTAATTAATTACGTAACGGACCGTCCAGGTCATGACCTACGTTATGCCATGGACCCAACGAAGATTGTAACAGAGCTTGGCTGGAAGCCTGAGCACAACTTTGATACAGGAATCAAAGCAACAATAAAATGGAATTTAGATAACCAAGAATGGTTATCCCATGTAGAATCTGGTGAATATATGAACTGGATTGATAAGAATTATAAAGATAGATAAATTGCATAAAATTGGTGGGAGTTGATTTTAAAATGAAAAAATATGTTTTGTGTGTTCGTCAGGTGAACATTATAGTGAGCTAAATAAAATAATGGATGTTTGCGATAATTATAAATCTATTTTAGTTACAAAAAATAAGGATAATTATCACACACCTAATGAAATGAAAATATATAGAATACATAGAATACATAGAATCAATTGTAAAGAAGTATTTTCTTAATTCATTTTATAATTCTTACTCTAAAAGAATTATGTATTTTTTGGAAAGAAAAACCAGATTATGTTATAACGACAGGTGCGTTATATATCTATCCTTTGTGTAAAATTGCCGAAGTATTTAAGAAAAAAATAATATATATTGAATCATTTGCAAGAGTTAATGAATAATCATTAACGGGAAAAAGTCTATAATTACTATGAAATATCAACCGATTATACAGTTAAACAAAGAAGAATACCTTCACAAAAAGAAAGGAAGATCTAATAAGAGTCTTTATTTGATGTATTTACGAAAAAAATAAATTAGGTTTACATTTAGAAATTGCTGGAATTCCCGCGAAAGCAATAAAATTAATTTGATTACAATAAATATTGATATTTCAATGTTAATAGCACAACACGCTTTCATAAGCACCATTTTCGGATGGTTTTTTAATTATATTAAAAATAGTGTATAATGGATTGAGCTTCACCCTATTACATAGGGGTATAAATACTCTTAAGGAGGGTTTTATGAATTCTTTAAAGGTTAGTATTATAATTATTGGTTATAATATTGAAAAGTATTTAAAAAATTCAATAGGTACCGCATTAAATCAGGACTATGATAATTTTGAAGTATTATTTGTTAATGATGGTTCTAAGGATAATACAGAAAAGTTAGCTTTAGAATTATATGGTAATAATCCTAGATTTAAGTTAATCAATAAAAAAAATGGCGGAATTGTTTCTGCAAGAAAGAAAGGATTAGAAGAGGCAACTGGGGATTACATCTTCTTTATGGATGGAGATGACTGGATGAATAAGGATTGTATATCTAATCTTGTTTCATCCATAAAGGATAATGAAGATATTGTTGTTTCCGATTTATATTATCAGGCAAAGGATAAATCCTTTATTGTATATCCAAATACTCATGCAGAGGAATTTAGTGATTTAGAATATTTTAATGAAATTATGCTAGATAAAATATTCCATTTCCTATTCCCTAGATTATTTAAGAAAAGCTTCTTGTTAGATGCAGGATATTTAGATTATAAGGAAGTATCTATGGCAGAGGATCTAATGACAAATGCATTAGTTGGGCTAAAGAAGCCTAGGGTTAGATTTTCTAAAACCGTAAATTATTACTATCGTTTTAATGACTCTTCTATGACTAGAAAAGGTTCAATGAAGCTATTAGAGCAAATTAAAACATTAGAGTATTTAACTGAAGAATTTAAAAAGAAGAATTGCGATAAAGAAATGATAGATAAGCTAATTTATCAATGGTTTAGCTATTTACATGCTTATGTTTATCCTACTATTGGTCATAAGGTAAAATCCTTAATGATTAAGGAAGTAAAGAAAAGAGTAGGAAATGATATAAAGAATAATCCATATGTAAAAGAATTTATGGAGAATCAAAAATCTAAAAAAGAAAAGCTTAAGCTTATGTATTTTAAATTCTATTATAAAGCAAGAAAGCTTGGTGTATTCTTAGATTTCTTCTTAAAGATTGCGATTAAGCTATATAGATTTAACAACAAGAGAAAAGAAAATGCATATAAAAAGAAAATGGGGAAATATTATAGAACATTTACCAATGCTTTAAATGTAGATAAGAATAAGAAGCATATTTGGCTTTTAGGTACATCGGATAGAAGTAATATTGGAGATCATGCGATTGCATTTTCAGAATCTACCTTCTTACAAAAATATTTCAAGGATTATCAATTCCTTGAGGTAACTGGAGATCATTACAGGTATGATCATGATGCAATTAAGCCATTTGTGGGTTGTGATGATGTCCTATTCATTACTGGCGGTGGCTTCTTAGGTGATTTATGGATGAATGAAGAGAATATGGTAAGACATATTATCAAATCCTATCCAAATAATAAAATTATTATTTTATCGCAAACGATGTTCTTTACAGATTCTGTAGGTAGTGAAAGTGAATTTATAGAATCAAAAAAGATTTATACAGAGCATAAGAATCTTACTATAATACTAAGAGATAGAAGATCCTATGAATTTGCAAAAACATTTATGGATGATAAGAAGCTATTCTTTATGCCAGATATGGCATTGTTCCTAAATGAGGATTTTAACAAGAAGGAAAAGAATGGTAAGCTTGCCCTAGTTTGCTTTAGAAAAGATAAGGAAGCTTGTCTATCGAATAGTGAAAGAAAAGAAGTTGAGGATATTCTAGCTAATCAAGGCTATACAATTCGTTACACTTCAACACTTGCGGATGGCAAAAATAATGGAGACATTATTTTATCGAATCGTAAAAAAATGATTGATGCAAAGCTTGAAGAGTTTAGTGAGGCAGATATCTTTGTCACAGACCGCTTACATGGAATGGTTTTAAGTGCTCTTGCAGGCACTCATACGATTGCGTTTGATAATTCAAGCCACAAGGTTTTAGGTGTATATAATGCATGGCTATCGAAATGTGAAAATATTGCAGTACTTGAGGATGTTAAGCTATTTGAGAAAGTATCTAAAGAGATTTTAAAGAAACCTATTTCTTATTCCTATACTCATTTAGTAGAAAAAGAAAAAGAATTAGCCGATATTATAAAAGAAATTATTGAGGGATAATATGAATGAGCAAATGAAAATGTTTATAGAGTGTCATGTACCTATAAAATCTTGTAATTTTAAATGTGAATATTGCTATGTTACCCAAAATGGATGGTGGAAGAGTGAAAAGCCTGATTTTAGCTATTGCTTAGAAAGCATTGATAAAGCATTTGCTAAGGAAAGATTAGGTGGAACCTGCATGATTAATCTTTGCGCAACTGGTGAAACCTTACTTTATCCTGAAATGGTAGAGGTTGTTCATAAACTGTTATTATGTGGGCATTATGTAATGGTAGTTACGAATGGTACTTTAACACAAAGATTCGAAGAAATTGCAAAATTTCCTAGTGAATTAAAGGAGCATTTATTCTTTAAATTTTCCTTCCATTATTTAGAACTATTAAAATTAAAAATGCTTGATAAATATTTTAAAAATGTTCATTTTGTTCAGGATAATGGTATGTCATTTACCGTTGAGATCAGAGAATAGACTTGTGGTTGCTCAGGGGACAGGGGCGGGAGTGGGAGGGATTGGGAGCCTGAGGTTAAAGGATGCAAACTATTGCTCTTGGAATGGATTGAC
>NZ_JAXFPY010000030.1:0-7786 GCF_034179385.1 Anaeroplasma sp. | reverse complement strand
GTTAGATGCTTCTAATACACTGATCCAATTCTTTATTGTTTTCTTATCTACGCCTATTTGTTTAGCTAGATTATCATAAACTAATTCTTCACCAGTTAAGGATGCCAATAGTTGCATTAACTTATGAAATAACAGTTTATTTTTTACATCAATAATATCTGTTACATCTTTATCAATATATGTAGAAACATAGTTTGAATAAAATGTACTTACATTTAAATTAGGATTTCTATACAATTCTGGGTAAAAACCTTTTGTAATTAATTCAAACAAATCATCAGAAGTAATTTTATGCTCTGCTCTTTCAAATGCAGTATCTAAATCTACCGTAAATGGGATTTCACTTCTTCCAATTGTTTCATTAAAACTTAATGGAGACATATTTATAATTCCAACTCTTCCAGCCATTGATTCAGTAGCGTTCTTCATCAATTTAAATTTTTGAGAACCTGTTAAGACGTACATGCCATTGGCATCACCAGCTTCTAATCTTTTTTTATTTACAATTGATTCTATATATTCAAACAATATAGGTGCATATTGAACCTCATCAATAATCAATGGTGCTTTATGCTTGGCTAAAAAGAATTTTGGATCACTTAAAGCTTCACTTCTATTATCCAAATCATCTAAAGAAACATAATTAAAATTATATTCTTTAGTTAATTCATAACATAAAGTAGATTTACCAGTTTGTCTGGCGCCTGTTACTAATGTAACTGGGTAAGATTTAATATTATTTAATAACACTTCTTTAATTGTTCTTTTGATCATTATGCATCATCTTCCTTCTTTGAATATATTATAACATCTACAAAAAGGGAATTCAACTCTCTTTTTGTAGTAAATTAATTAACTGATAATTAAAATCTCTCCCATTCTATACAACTTTCCCCTATAATTAACACTAAATTAGGAGAAAGTCGAATAATTACACTTCATATGAACAAATTTTTAAATTTTTTATGCAGATAGTTAACACGTGCACAAAATCAAATTTTCGGGGCATTTTCCATTTAGGCCCCAATAATTTGATTTTTAAAATTATAGTTAATATGCACATTATATTTTCTTTTGCAAATATTAACAACAGATACACTTGATATTGGTTTTAGTATTAAACCATCATCTATTTTACACTTCAAGACATGTGATAATGTAGATTTTGCTTGCTTAAGACCTTTATCTAAATTAAGAGCTAAGGCTTTGTTTTTCTTTTGCTCATAGGCATAGCTTAGATATTTATTTGGTTATAGGTATTCTGGTTCTATATCTAAATTTTCAAAGATATATTCCCAGGTTTGGTTTTGTTCTGAGCGATACCAGATCATATAAGTTATGATTTGGCCTTCTGTTTTATTTTTGAAATCATCAAAATTATCATTTAGATATTTCATTTTATAGTAGAAGGCTTGATAGCCATCATCTTGGTAATAATCTAAATGCCAAGATGGTAGTGTACCATTTCTTACATGGGTTTCTACTTCATGGCTTATTCGATCATCCATTGGGGCTTTGGCTGCAGAAACTATTCCAAAACCTAGAAATAATGTTAATACACCTGCAAGAATAAATGTTATTATTTTATATTTTTTTTCATATCTACTCCTTTTCGGTTGCCTTCTTTATGACGAATAGACCGATAAGGGATCCACCGATTGCAAGTATAAACTTGTAAAAACGAGCTAATATGAACTTAGCGATCTTCCATACAAATAAGAAGACTTGACCTAGTAAAGAAAATATATTAGATAGAAAGCTTAATACTTCTTTCATCTAATCACCAGACTTTACTTTTTAGTAGGCGCTGGCTTATCATCGATAGGTAGTGTGACTGTTTTTTCATCATCAGTATTCTTTTCTGTGAATTCAAAAGGATACTTTTCATAAACAATCTTTCCTAATTGATCCGGATCAAAGAAATAAGTTCTTTTAATCTTTTCAGTGAATTTAACATTAATCCAGTAGCTTACTGGACCTGAATTTGTTTTCTTAAATGCTTCTGCATCACATTCTAAGAATAAATCCTTATTGGCATATACTTTGAATTCGAGTCTTTTATAACCTATGTTTTCAACCTCATCAACTGATAACCTATCTTCAGGATTTAAATGCAATGTGGTATTCTTTAATCCCATCCAAGGTTACCAGTTTGTTTTAGGTAATAGTAAATCAGCTGTTACTATTGGTTGTTTTGATTTCGTATTAATTCAAATCTTTACTGTTAATTTTGTTTTCATAATTTCCTCCGAGTTTTAACATAAATAGAACCTCTTCAGGAATGACTTGCATTTTGAAGCCTATACTTACAATCTTCCATTCTTATTCTTTATGTCATCATCATTCCTATCTAAGGAACTATGAATGTTTTATTATTTGTACTTACTCTTGAAGGAGCACTTCTTTATAATTTTTAATCTCCAATTGCTTGGTATAATTCCATTATACGAATACACTGAGGAACCATTAATTCACGATAAAAAATATATATAAAAAACAGCAAGAATTCCTTCTTACTGACAAACAAGTAATAATTTCCACCTATAAGATTTTATGCATAAAATATATCAACTAGCCAAATTAATACTATCCCTATGGGATAAAAAAGCCATGTCAACTTAACTAATTTCAGCCATTTTTGTGTAAATTTCCTTATTTTTATGTTTATTTATCTAGTTGATATAAAAGAAAAAAAACCTCGAAAACGTCTAAAAACACGTCAACAAGGCCATTTATAATTATATGTATAATTATTTTGATATAAATTTTTTTACTAATTCTCCTTCGTAAGCAAGCATACCGTCTCGACATGTAAGGTTCTAGAGAACAAATCAACCGGAGTAGCCTCCATTACCTTGTAGCCATTTTCCTCTAGATATGTACAATCTCTTGCACATGTTGCAACATTACATGAGATATATATAATTTGTGGGATTTTCATTTGTATGACAGTATCTAAAAACTTTTGATCACATCCTTTTCTAGGTGGATCAAAAAATATAGCATCTATTTTTTCTTTATTAACAAGCTTTATAATCTCATCCTCACATGCTCCACAAATAAATTCTGCATTTGAAATATTATTAAGCTTCATATTTTCCTTTGCATTCTCTATTGCAGATGGAACAATTTCAATACCATATACCTTTTTTACTCTTCTTGCAATATTTAATGTTATGGAGCCCATACCACAGTATGCGTCAATCACAATCATATCATTTCTTAAATCTGCAAGACGTAATGCTTCTGCATATAGTCTTTCACATTGATCATGATTGACCTGCATAAAGGATTGTGGAGATACCTGAAATTTATGAGTTAATATATCTTCTATAATTACAGGGTTTCCATATAATAGTTTATATTTATTTCCTAAAACTACATTTGTTTTTTCTGGGTTTATATTTAAATAAATAGATTTAATACATTTAAATTCTTCAACTAAGTATTTTACTAAAACACTAAAATCATAATCATGCGTTGCAACAATGACAACCATATATTCATTGGTTGCTGTATGACGAATCATTACCTCACGAAATAAACCCTTATGTGTATCCTCATCATAAATTTTTACATGAAATATATTTAAAAAACGATTGATATAATAAATAATATCATTTGTGACATCATCTGAAATAATGCACTGATCAATGGGGACAATTCTATGGCTTTTCTTTTCAAAGAAGCCATAAATGGTATCTAAATCTAGATCCACTGCAAATGGCATCATTACTTTATTCCTATACCCTAGGGTTTTTCTTGCAGAAATAATAGGGTGAAATAGAACATCCTTAAACTTTCGGAAGGTTTGCTTTAGCTTTCCTTCCTTAATCATACATTCCACCTCATATTTCATGTGCATCATATCACACCCGCCGCAATACTCATAATATGGGCATTCAGGTACTTGTCTATCCGAGGATGGAATCAATATATCTTGAATGCTTGCAAAAGCATATTTTTTATGGATATTTTCAATTTTTGCTGTTACAGTTTCCCCTTTTAGAGCACCAATAACAAAAACGACTTTTGACTCAATATGGCATACACCATAGCCATTCATGTCATAATCTTCTATTAAAACCTTATAGACTCTACCAATTTCCATAAGTACCTCCATTTTATTTTTGAGCCTTAAGCTCTAAAATAGCATCTCTTATTTGTGCTGCTGCTTCGAAATTTAAATCCTTTGCATAAGCCTTCATTTCTTCTTCTAATTCTAAAATTAAATATTCCTTTTCTTCCTTAGTCATATTCTTATGATATTCATTAGAAATTACATCATCAATTCCATCCATTTTCTTGACGGTTAATGACTTAGGGATTTCCTTCTTAATCGTTTTTGGAGTAATTCCATGCTTCTCATTATAGTTATTTTGAATTGTTCTTCTTCTTTTGGTTTCATCAATAGCAACTCTCATAGCATCACTAATCGTATCTGCATATAGTATTACCTTACCATTCGCATTTCTTGCCGCTCTACCAATCGTTTGAATTAAGCTTCTTTCGCTTCTTAAAAAGCCTTGCTTATCTGCATCTAAAATACAAACTAAAGAAACCTCAGGTAAATCAAGACCCTCTCTCAATAGATTAATACCTACTAAGACATCATATTTCCCCTCTCTTAGGCTTCTTAATATTTCAAGACGCTCTAAGGCCTTAATTTCAGAATGCAGGTATGCAACCTTGCATCCCATCTTCTTTAAATAATCCGTTAAATCCTCACTCATTTTAATGGTAAGGGTTGTAACTAATACTCTTTCATTCTTTTTGGCATGTTCAATGATTTCTGCATAGATATCATCGACCTGGCCTAGGGTTTTTCTAATCTCAACAATTGGGTCTAATAATCCTGTAGGTCTTATGATTTGCTCTGTAATTGGGTATTTGGATTCAAATTCCGCAGGAGTTGCAGAAACAAAAAGTGCCTTATCTAGCTTTCTATCAAATTCCTCAAACTTTAAAGGTCTATTATCTAGTGCACTAGGAAGACGGAATCCATAATTCACTAAATTCATTTTTCTTGCTCTATCTCCATTATACATACCCCTTACTTGAGGAAGTGTAACATGGGATTCATCGACAATAAGTAGGAAATCATCCGGGAAGAAATCAAGTAAGGTTGCAGGAGTTTCTCCTTCCTCTCGTAATGCTAAATGCCTAGAATAGTTTTCAACACCACTACAGGTACCCGTTTGCTCCAACATTTCTAAATCGTATTTTGTCCTTTGCTCAATTCTTTCTGCCTCAAGTGGCTTTCCTTCCATAATAAATTTTTCCTTTGTTATCTTAAGCTCTTCTCTAATTCGTCTTAAAGCCTCTTCGAGCTTATTCTTATTCGTAACAAAGTGCGTTGCTGCAAATACATTAGCAAACATTACATCCTCAATGGATGCCCCAGTTACGCAATCGAAGGTACGGATACGCTCAACCTCATCATCAAAGAATTCAATTTTAATTCCCTTAGAATGCTCTGATGGTGGAATGATTTCAAGTACATCTCCACGATATCTGAATGTTCCTCTTTTAAATTCGAAATCGTTTCTTTCAAATTGCATTTCCACAAGCCTTTGGTAAAGCTTCTTTCTAGGGTAGGTTTCACCAACCCTTATGCATAGCATAGAATCCTTATAATCACTAGGATCACCTATACCATAAATACAGGATACTGATGCAATAACTATAACATCCTTAAAATCCATTAATGCCGCTGTTGCCGCATGCCTCATCTCATCAATTTCTTCATTGATTTGGGCATCCTTTTCTATATAGGTATCTGAGGATACTACATAAGCCTCTGGCTGATAATAATCATAATAGGAAATAAAATATTCTACATGATTTTCCGGAAATAAATCCTTAAATTCATTATATAGCTGTCCTGCTAATGTTTTATTATGTGCTAAAACTAAGGTAGGCTTTCCAATACGTTTAATGACATTGGCCATAGTAAAGGTTTTACCAGAACCAGTAACACCAAGCAAGGTTTGTCTTTTTTCACCATGATTAAATTTTTCAACAATGGAATCAATTGCCTCTGGCTGATCTCCTGTTGGCATATATTTGGATTGTATCTTAAACATATAAAGCCCTCCTTAAAAAGTCATATATATTATATATGATTTACTTGAAAAACAAAAGAAGGATATACCGTCTATAGTCCTAATGCTTCCTTTGCAAGCTTATCTGCATAATCGTTATAATGATTATTCGTATGGCTTTTTACCTTATGGAAATAAACCTTAATTTTGTCTTTAACCCTATCGGCTAATATTTGATAATCAATCGCAATTTTACTGTTGGCCTTCCATTCGTGAGTAAACCATTTTTCAATGCCTAAATAATCATAAAAAATATGCAATTCCTTGATACCTTTTTTAACAGCATATGCAATAATAAAGCCTGCTCCTTGTATTTCTCCTGCGACATTTCTTAAGGAGGAATATTCATCAGGTTCAAATTTCTTTTTATATGGATATTCCTTACCATCAATAATCAATACTCCACCAAAGGAATAGGCATTCGTTTTACTATCAAAGGAACCATCAATATAAGCCTTTGGGGCAGTGATATTATCATCTAGAATTTCACCATTCAAGAAGGCCTCTGCCTCTTCTTTCGTCTTAAAGGATTTATATTTTGGCTTTGTATAGTTCTTTAAATGCTCCTTACATAAATCCCATGAATCTACAATTTCATGGTTTAAATCATCCTTAATCGCATAATATTTCATCTTTTAATACTCCTTCAATATAATCCTTTAATGAATCTGAAATTGCATTGGAATATCCCTTTAGGATATATTCAATATTGGAATCTATTCTTTCAAATTTCAATCTTTTCGATAAGATATTAAATAATAAATGTCGTATTTCATAATCTGATAATTTGCAGTCTAGCTGTTCAGATAATAATAAATCATGACCTGTAATCTTTCTATAGGCAGGCTTATATTTATTCTCTATTCGAAATAAATCTTTATCTTTAATGTTAGGTACTCTAGATAAATCCATATTGTGAATTAAATCTATTTTTTTTACAGAGACTGCAATAGGATTTTTCATTAATCTTTCGATGTATCCTAAATAATCCTCGCCCTCTCTTTTCGTAAGTGCATCTATAGCGCTCCTCACCTCACTACCAAAGATTTTATCTATTTCCTCTAAGGTTACATTTGTATCCTCAACCGTATCATGTAGATATCCACATATCTTTAATATATCACTATCTAAATGCGCTTGAACAAAAATAGGATGCGCTATATAATCATTCCCTGCAAAATCCTTTTGCCCCTTGTGAGCATTCTTTGCAAATTCATATGCTTCCATAACTAAACTCATAAAAACCCTCACATATATACACAAGTATAAATGCCAATAAATTGTGTGATCGCGCCTGCAACCACAAATAAATGGAAAATAAAATGCGCTGCCGGTACCTTCTTTAACACGAATGGAATCATACCTAGGGAATATACAATTCCACCACCTAAAATCCACCAAAGAATTGCCTGGT
This sequence comes from Anaeroplasma sp., assembly GCF_034179385.1. Taxonomy (NCBI): domain Bacteria; kingdom Bacillati; phylum Mycoplasmatota; class Mollicutes; order Anaeroplasmatales; family Anaeroplasmataceae; genus Anaeroplasma; species Anaeroplasma sp. The sequence goes on along the minus strand of NZ_JAXFPY010000030.1, from coordinate 268 downwards.
TATACTTTAACCACCCGGGAATGAACATAACCCCGCTCCAGCCGATAATGAAATATAGCGGGAAATTAATTGCTTTAGTTCTACCCGGACCAAAAATAGATACAAAGGTAATACCAACGATAATTAACCCCCACATTACACCAAACCAAATCCAAGCCCAAAGTGGCTGATTTTGGTTTTGTCCAAGCTCAACTAACTGTAGTGGTGCAAATGTACCACCAATCAGTAAATAGATGGAAGAATAATCAAATCTTCTCCAGATTCTTTT
>NZ_JAXFPY010000115.1:0-38173 GCF_034179385.1 Anaeroplasma sp. | reverse complement strand
AAAAGAGGCCATTAGGCCTCATAGGTGAAAAATAAATTTATTTAGTTTTCACTTTTGTTATAACATGTATTTTCAGAAAGAATTGAAAGCGCTTTTTATTAATGGTATAATAACTATAATTATGAAAAGGGTGAGAATCGTATGATCGGAGAATATTTTATTTATTTAGATTTCTGTGCAATCGCATTATTCTTAGGAATGATTTTTACAGTAATTTATAGAAAAAGCATAATTACCTCAAGAGGGAAATTCTTTTTGGCTATGCTACTCTTTGGCTTAATATCTGGTATTGCAGATATATTATCTATTAACAGTAGTTTAAATTCCTTAGTAGTATATATTTTTAATGTTATATATTTTGCAACAAGAACTCTTATTGCCTTAAGTTTTTGCTTATACATGATTTCTTTAACAGATAATTGGCATAAATATAAGAATGGTCCATGGAGAATTCTATTATTATTCATACCATCTATTCTAGTTATTGGACTTTTAATTTCAAATTACTGGACACATTGGGTATTTGATGTAAGTGATGGTAAATATATAAGAGGTATGCTCATCGATTATGGTATTATGTATATTTGTACATTCGTTTATTTCTTAATTGCATTAATCTATTTTATTATTTATCGAGAATTCTTTAATCGAGTAAAGAAATTTGCTATTATACAGGTATATCCTATATTGATTATTGTTCTATTATTTCAAGCCTTTCGTATGAATTGGTTAATTGAAATCTTTGCAACTGCATTTTTTAGCTTAATTTTAATGAATATACTTGAACGTCCTGAAGAAATCTATGAGCCTGAAATAGGCCTTAAAAAATTTACAGCCTTCCAAGAGGATTCTTATAAGGCTGCAAGAACGAAAAAGGTGATTTCCTTAGTTTTTGTTAAAATTGTAAATGATGTAAGGTTAACTTCTAAAATGAATTATGGCAAGCAAATCTCCTTAAGAAAGAGTATTGGTGATTTATTAAAATCTACCGCAAAGGATTTTTCACTTAAGGGTGATTTCTATTATTTAGGTGTAGGTGAATATGCGATTGCATTAAAAGATTTAAAGAAGGATAATTCTGAATCCTATGCTATGACCGTAAGAAGAAGATTAAATGTACCAATTAAGACGGATTTTGGTATTGTTGATTTATATTCTAATGTAGCCCTAGTACATTGCCCAGAGGATATAAGTAATACGGAAACAGCAATTAACTTCGTTGAAAATTTTGTTCATATTCCTAGTGTCCTAGATTCTGTATTAGAGTTATCTAAGATGCCAAATAGAAGAGACTTTGAGGTTCGTATGAATATGTCCTCTATTATTAAGAAAGGCTTAATGGATAAAAAATTTGAGGTATATTTTCAGCCTATTTATTCGGTTAAGGAGGAAAGCTTTACTCGTGCTGAGGCACTTTTAAGATTATATGATGATAAATATGGTGAAATAGAGCCTAAGGATTTCATTCCTGAGGCAGAAAGAAATGGTACGATTCATAAGATTGGTGATATTGTATTCGATAAGGTATGTGAATTTATTGCATCAGATGATTTTAAAACGTTAGGTCTTGAGAAAATAGAAATTAATCTATCTACCGTACAGTGTATGCATGAGGATTTACCAATCCATATTATGGATGCAGTTAAAAGATATGGTATATCTCCTAGCGCAATCAATTTAGATATTACCGAAAGTAAAGATGCATATTCTCATAAGATGATGGAAGATAATATAAAGGTTCTAAAGGAATTAGGCTTTAGCTTCTCCTTAGATGATTATGGAAAGGGATATTCGAATTTAGATCATGTTACTCAAATGCCTGTAGATGCAATTAAGCTTGATAGATCTCTAACTTTGAGTGATAATCCTGAGATTCAGGTAATGTTTTCTCATTCTTTGAAGCTCATTAAGGATTTGAAGAAGAAAGTTGTTATTGAGGGCGTTGAAAATGAAGATATTTTAAATATGTTTGAAACATCTTTATGTGATTATATTCAAGGATATTATTTTTCAAAGCCTTTACCAAAGAAGGATTTCATTGATTTCCTTTATAAGAAGAAGGGCTTAATTAAAGAAGATCAAGCTTTAGAAAATGAGCAAATGGAGCAATAATTTGCTCCTTTTTTGGGCATGAGTGTTGTTATTGTATATTTTGTTTTTATGTTTAAAAAATTCACTCTTTTGTTTACTTTTTTTGGCTTCCATTTATTAAAAATAAATGTTAGAATGAAAATATGAGGTACTATTTTTATGAATGACATAGATATATTGCTTGTTAAGGAAAGTATTTTCGATAACAATAACGAAAGAGCTTCTTTGCTTAGGGATGAGCTAAAGAAAAAGAAATTATTTTTTGTGAATGTGATGTCATCTCCTGGGGCGGGGAAGACAACTACGCTTATTTCCTTAATAAAAAAATTAGAGGATCGATATAATATTGCTGTAATGGAAGCGGATATTGATTCGGATTTTGATGCCAAAAGAATAAAAAGCGAGACAAAGGCAAGAGTAATTCAGCTACATACGGGTGGAATGTGTCATCTTGATTCAGATATGACAAGACAGGGTATGGAGAAAATGGGTATTGAGGGGATTGATTTATGCTTCTTAGAAAACATTGGAAACCTGGTTTGTCCTGCTGAATTTGATACAGGAGCACACCTAAATATGGTTATATTATCCGTTCCAGAGGGCGATGATAAGCCAGTGAAGTATCCACTTATGTTTCAGGTTGCTGATTTTGTCCTCATCAATAAAATCGATACATTACCTATATTCGATTTTAATATTGAGGAATGCAGTAGGGTTATTTTAAAAAGGAATCCTAATGCAAAAATTTTTAAAGTTTCTGCACTTAAGGATGAAGGTATTGATATTTTAGCAAATGAATTCGTAAGAAGAATGGAAAAATAAAAGGAGAAAAGGGGAATTTTTATGGGCAAAAAAATAGGAAAGTATGATGTAGTACCAACCTATCCTGGTTCTAGGAGCAAGTTTGAAGGAGAAAAAGCACCAAGAGAAAAGATTATTAAGTTAGGCAAAAAGATTACCGATGTTTTAGATCATAAGCTTCATGGTGTTTCATCAAAGGATCCAGAGTATTGGGGTCTTGCAGAAATATTAACAGATGAAATGTGCGATATAGCACTAAAAATGAAAATAAGAAAGCCTTATACCTTCCAAGAAATGACAAAACTATGTCCAGATAATGCTAAAGATCCTGAGCATTTTCAAAAGGTTTTAGATGAAATGGCATATATTGGACTCTTAGAGCTCGATTGGGGTTACCATTTTGATCACAATGGTAGAACTGCTCCAATGGATAAGGATGTAAGATATATTCTAACCTTATTCGTACCAGGCTCTGCAGAGATGTTTAATATGGAAGAAACTCCGGATTGTAAAAACCCAAGACTTGATGAGCACCCTGCAGTAGGTAATTTCTTTGAAAGAATGACCTATATTCCACTTGCAGGCATTACCCAAATGGTACCTGAGGGTGGTTCTGGTGTTGGTATGCATGTCATTCCAGTTGAGGAAGCCATTTCTATGAACAATGAGGCCTTAGATATTGAAAAATTATCCTATTGGCTAAAGAAATACGATGGAGAAATTGGCGTTGGACAGTGCTCCTGTAGATCATCAAGAAAGCTTTTAGGTACAGAAGAAGAGCCCGAAGGCTGTGCAGATGATGAATGGGGCTGGTGCATTGGTATTGGTGATTTCGCGAGATATTGTAGGGAAACTGGTAAGGGACACCCAATTACTGCAGATGAGGCTATTGCTATATTAAAGAAGGCAGAGGAGCAGGGCTTCGTTCACCAAATTACAAATATCGATGGTGAGAATAAAATCTTTGGTATTTGTAATTGTAATGTAAATATTTGTAATGCATTAAGAACATCCCAATTATTTAACACTCCAAATCTATCAAGAAGTGCATATACCGCACAAGTTACAAAGGAAAACTGTGTTGCTTGCGGAAGGTGCGTAGAATATTGTCCTACAGGTGCAGTTAAGCTTGGCCAAAAGCTATGCACGAAGCAAGGTGAAATCGTATATCCTCGTCAAGAGCTTCCAGATTGGAATAAATGGGGTCCAGATAAGTGGGATCCGGACTATAGAGACCATAATCGAATCAATTGTTATGACACAGGTACTGCACCTTGTAAGACAGCATGTCCTGCACATATTGCGATTCAAGGCTATTTAAAGATGGCAGCTCAAGGAAGATATGAGGATGCACTTGCTTTAATTAAGAAGGAAAATCCATTCCCTGCGGTTTGTGGCAGAATCTGTAATAAGCGCTGTGAGGCTGCATGTACTAGAGGTACAGTAGATGAGGCAATCGCTATCGATGCAGTTAAGAAATTTATTGCAGAAAGAGATTTACATGCAAAGACACGCTATATCCCTAAGGTTGAAATGGCAGTATCCCCTGCAAGACAAATTAAAATTGATCATTGGGAGCAAAAGATTGCCATTATTGGTGCTGGTCCTGCAGGCTTATCCTGTGCATATTATTTAGCAATTAAGGGCTATAAGCCAGTAGTATTTGAAAAGAACGAGAAGCCAGGTGGAATGATGCTTTATGGTATTCCATCCTATAAGCTTGAAAAGGATGTCATCGAAGCTGAAATTGATATCATTCGTGAGCTTGGCGTTGAAATAAGATGTGGCGTTGAGGTTGGTAAGGATATTACGATTGAGGAATTGAGGAATCAAGGCTTCCAGGCCTTCTATTTAGCTATTGGTTGCCAGGGTGGTAACCTACCTGGAATTGTAGGAGAAGATGCAAAGGGTGTATTAACTGCAGTTGATTTCTTGCATGATGCAACACTCAACAATACGACAAAATGGGATTTTGATTGTGTTGTTGTTGGTGGTGGTAATGTTGCAGTTGATGCTGCAAGAACCGCAAAGAGATTCACATCGGGTAAGGTCACTATGCTTTCTTTAGAGGAAAGAGATGCAATGCCTGCATCTAAGGATGAAATTGAAGAAACCCTAGAGGATGGTATTGAAATCTTAAATGCTTGGGGTCCAAAGGAAATTATTAAGGATAAGGATGGTAATGTATCCTCTATTGTATTTAAGAAGTGTACACAAACTATAGATCCTAAGACGAAAGCATTTAGTCCTTTATACAATGAAAATGAAACGATTGAAATTAAATGTAAGCATGTTATTTTTGCGATTGGTCAAAAAGTTATCTATGGCGATCTATTAAAGGGTACTAAGGTTGAATTTGGTAGAGGTAATAGACCTATTGCCGATCCACTAACCTATCAGACTAAGGAGAAGGATATCTTCGTTGGTGGAGATGTTTATACAGGTCCTAAGTTTGTTATTGATGCTATCGCTCAGGGTAAGAATGCTAGTGAATCCTTACATAGATTTGTTCATAAGGGTGCATCCTTAACTATCGGTAGAAATAGAAGAGACTTCATTGAATTAGATAAGGAAAATATCGTACTTGGTGAATATGATACAGCAAAGCGTCAGGTTGAAGCTCAATCTAAGGATTATAAGCCATTATCCTTCAAGGATTATTCTGGTACATTAACGGAAGAGCAGGTTAAGATTGAAACCGCTAGATGCTTAGGCTGTGGTGCCTCTATAGTAGATCCGAATAAGTGCATTGGCTGTGGTTTATGTACAACAAAATGTGAATTTGATGCAATCCACTTAGTAAGAGATCATCCTCATGCATCGGATATGAGATCTACAGATGAAAAATTCAAATATATCCTACCTTATGCAGCAAAGCGTGCATTCAAGATTTTATTTAAGGTAAAGCCTGAGGCTCAAAAGAAATATGAGAAGGAATATAAGGCTTACCAAAAGAGAGTTCATGATGCAAAGAAGGAATCTAGATAATGCATGAGCTTGGCGTTACCTTTACAGTAATTAAAAGAGTCGAAGAGGTTGCAAAGGAAAACAACGTTAAGCATGTTTCTAAGGTAACCTTGTCCTTAGGGGAGGTATCTACCGTAATCAAGGAGCAATTAATTGACTGCTGGAATTGGGCTGTAAAGAATAAATCCGAAGTATTATATGGCGCTACCCTAGATGTAGAACAAATTCCGGCAATTACATATTGTGAGGATTGTAAGGGGGAATATAGCACCGTAAAATATGGCAAGACCTGTCCATATTGTAATTCAAAGAATACTTGGCTTAAGCAAGGTAATGAATTCATTATAAAAGATATAACCGTCGATGAATAAGCACTCGTTTGAGTGCTTTTCTTGTTTCTTCACTATCAAAATGGTATAATAAGACAAATCAGTAAAAAGGAGGCACCTATGGAAGATAAATTATTAATAAAAAAATATGAAAGCTTTTTAAAGCTAAACCATTTAATTATATCCAAAGAAAGTGCCACGGATTTTATTGATTTAGAGGGAATGGGCTCTATAATGGAGCTTTCTATGGAATATGTAAAAAAAGGCCTTACTATGCATAGTAAGGTGACGAAAAATAAATATTTTAACAATGCATTAATCATAAACCCAGATAACTTTTTAGCTAAAATATCCATTATTGAAAATGATGGATATGAATTAGAACGCTATAAAGAGGTACTTAATCTAGAATATGATAGACTTTTAAAAAATGATTTTTTAGAGCCAAAATATTATGAAAACAATATCGTTGATTTCTCTAAATATCAGGATACCTTTAATTATATCAAAGGCTTAAGGAGCTTTTATATTTCCCTAGTTGGAAATAATTTATTTGAAGATGCAGTTAAGATTGGTGATGAAATCTTAGAATTAAATCCAACGGATATCTTCCATATTAAATCTAGCCTTGCGTTTCTATACCTATCCTTAGGAGATACTAAGGAAGCCTTAAATTTATTTTTGAATGATAATGGTATTATCCTAGGTACAAAGGAGCTTGTATATGCCTTTGTTGCCTACTTAAATTTAGAAGAGGAGAAATCCTTAGAGTATTTATCCGATTTAGAGGCAGCAAATCCCTATTTATATCGCTTAATTACAGGTGAGGTTGTCCTTGGTAATCCTTTCAATGTAGAACAAAAAATATCGGATTCTATTCATGTATATTTGTCCTTCTTAGTTTTAGGAGATTTAATTCAAGGATTTACAAAGATAATAGAAAAATCAAAATTAGAGCATCCTATCCTAAAGGGCTTAACAAAGGATGAACTCGATATATTAAAGGTAACTATATTCGAAAATATTACCTATGTGAATACAGAATATATAAAAAGAGAAGCGAAGAAATACCATCTCGTCGATTATGTTTCTTCCTTTAGTGATGGAAGAATGGAATCCATTATTCTTGCCCTAAATTCAAGAGGAATCCTTCATAATGGTCAAATTACAACCTATGGCTTTGTCGTAAGAGATGCTTTAACGGATTATTTATTTCATGAAGCGAAAAGATTAAAGGATTTAGCAGAAGAAGCATTTTTAAATCATCTTGATCATCAAGGAATGGATTATCTTCTTGATGCACTCGATTATTCTCCAAATGATTTCTATTTAAAACGAGATATTTTATTTCATAAATCTCCCTTTGATTTTAATTATGCTAGGGTCTTAATTCATGAATTAGGTGCATTATATTCAAATTATTTATCCTATACCATTTATTCTGAGATTAAGGAAAGACAAGCACTAGTGGAAACTTTAGATGAAATTCATTATAGGTATTACCTTGAGGCATATAAGCTAAAGGGCATTCCAGGGCTGCTTGATGCATACCATGGAGTAGAAAATCAATTCACAAAATATACGAATTTGATTCAAATGGCACAGTATTTGAATCATGAAAACCTCGAGGATGATTCTATGCATCTATTCTATAGCTTATATAAGGAATATAAAGAAAAGGGTAAAATGAATTATAATAAAATTATTCAAATATTAAAAAAATCCAAAATGGAATATGCGGATGTAAAAAGAGGCATAAATAGAATACCATATAAGATTATCGATGAAGCCTTTTATTATAATTATAAAAGTGTACTTGAGGCGATTCCTCTAGATGAAATATTAAGCAAAGAGGAATATGAGACTCTAAGAGTAATTTATGTTGGTGGAAAGATAAGGGAAGAGGCGAAAGCCTCCTATTCCTATTTATTGAATTCAAGAAATCTTGAAAAATTCCTCTTTTTAAAATCAAAAAGAAATAAGGATGAATATGAGCTTAGAGACTTTGTGGTAGATTATTTTAATAAAAAGAAATAATTATACATAATTCTGCGTTATTTTTATTATATCTTAAAGAAGAAGGAAGTGATACTATGACAATAGAGGAAAAAAAGGTGCTTACTGCCTTACATATTATGGAGCTTACTCCAGATCATACGATAACAAGATTAGAGCTTAAGGAAAGATTTTTATTCTTAAGTGAAAAATATATGGATCATAGTGAAAAATATAATAAAATGAAGAATGCCTATGATTATTTATATGATCATATGGAATTATTAAATGAGGCTATTCATAATCAATTAAATCCAGAACATGAGACTCATGAATATAGCTATTCATGGGAGGATGTTAAAGAAGTTCAAGGAGAAGTAGTAGAGGATAGTCCTGTGAATGAGGCTACATTCAATAGAAATGAATTACCTAAGGTAAAGGATAGACCTACGGTTTTTGCTGCTGTATTATCCTTTGTATCTCCTTTTATAGGTATTATTATGTTCATTTTGACAAGAAGGGTTACGCCAAAGTCCTCATTCTTGTATTTATCCTTAGCTATCGTAGGCTTAATTGCTTCCTATTTCCTTATGTTTTTCTTTTTCATGGGGTAGCCTATGTTACCTAAAAATCCAATTCTATTATTATCTATTGTGAATACGAAGCTTAGAGATTTTTATTCCAATTTCGATGAATTATGTCAAGATTTAGATGAATCTAAGGATGAGATTATAGATATATTAGCTCGTGCTGGTTATATCTATGATAAGGAAATCAATCAATTCCGCGAAAGATAAGATTTATGACAAAATAGAGAAATGTGTTTCATGCCATTTCTCTATTTTTTTATTTATAAGATTGATAAAAAAATTGGTTTCTTAGTGAAACCATTTTATTTTGTGGTAAAATATCTACATGAGATTAGAATATATAGTTGAAAATGACAATATCCGTCTATCAGAGGAGCTTAAGCTTCATACAACCAAAAAATTATATAGAAGTATAAAATCGAAAAATCTTAAGATATATGTAAATGGTATAGAAACAAAAACCTATCTTATGGTAAAAAAAGGAGATAGGATTACCATAGATTATGATAACGAAAAGGAAATTGAATGGCCACTTTATGAATCTAGCTTAGATATATATTACGAGGATTCCAATTATTTAATTGTCAACAAAAGAGCACATTTGTTATCTATTCCAACAAAGGCAGAGCCTAAAAGTATCTATCAAGAGGTTTTATATTACCTAAAGAATAAGAATGAGCCATTAACGATATCCATATTAAATCGATTAGATAAGGAAACATCAGGGCTTATGATGATTGCTAAAAATAGGATTGCTGCAAATTTAATGCAGCCAACCCATGAAAAAATGGAAAGATTTTACATTTGTAAAACACACGGGTTATGGGATATAAAGGAAGGTATTATTGATAATTATATCGAAAAGGATATAAATTCCAATAAAAGATTTATATCTACAACAGGTAAAAGAGCAATATCTTATTATAAGGTAATTAAGGAAGTAGATGGAGCTTCTTACCTCATGTTTCATTTAAAAACAGGTAGAACACATCAAATAAGATTACATACGTCCTATATGAAACATCCAATATTTGGAGATACTATGTATGGAATAGAGGATGGTAGTACTATAATGGCTCTTTCAAGCTATAAGATTATGTTCCATCATCCTTATTTAAATAAAGATATTGAAATAGAACTAAAAGGAGAATTCGAATGGGAAAAATAGAAACAATAAAATTCACAGGTGAAAATGGAAAAGAAATGACGTTTGAAATCATCGCGGATTTAACCTATGAGGATTATAATTATTTAATCCTAAGGCCCTTAAAAAAATATGATGATTTAGAACCGGATCAGGCAATTGTCTTTCGTGTAGAATCCACAGTCGATGGAGATACCTATATCATCGAAGAAAATGATGAGATTATCGATGCAATAGAAGAAATATATAACTCCGAACTATAAAGACCATCTTGGTCTTTTTTATTTTTTTCATCTTTTTTTAGTTTACGTGAAAATTTTTTTAAGATTTTGACTATTTATTATATGAAAGGTGGAAAAGAACATGAAAAAAAGATTAATTATTTTATTTCTTATTTTTGGAGCATTGTTTTTTAGCTCTTGTATCAATACTCATGCGGCAGAATCCTCAGATTACCTATCCTATAGTGAGATTATGCTATCGAGTGGGAAGCTCATTAGGTACTATACAAAGGAGGAATATTTAGAATTAGTAAGAAAAACAGAAGGAGGTTATTGGATGGATGTTGTTGTTGTTATAGACAATAAGGCAGTCGATGGATCCTATATATCCAATACCTTATATAGTGTTGAAAACACATCGAAGACAGCTATTGAATATAATTTGGAATATTCGATTGAAACGAATAATAAGGTATCCTTCCAAACGAGCGAATCCTTATCGGCATCTGGTGGTAGCACCATAAAAAAGGTGAAGGTTGAATGTGCAGCTAAGGCCTCCGTTGATTACTCAACAACAACCTCAACTTCAGTGAAGGAAAAAAGAACGATGAAGCTTACGGTTGAGCCAAACTCAAGGCTAATCGTTTATTTAACCGGGGAGATTACCTTAACGAACGGTGTATGTGCCGTTTATTATTGGTGGAATAGATGGTATGTTGGGGCATTTGAATTTGTAACCTTAAAGAGTCAATTTTCAAAGATGGAGAAAAGAAGTATATGAAAAAAGGAATATGTATTACCTTCCTATTGCTTATAGCATCTACGATCTTTTTAATTTTTTATTCAAAGGAAAAGATAACCTCCTATGAATATTATTCACCCATAGAGGGGAAGGCATATATCTATGATAGTGAAAGAGAAATCTCCTTTGATGTTTATTCCTTTGATAAGAATAGCTTAATTAAAAATCCAGAATTAAATATTTATACCTTAAAGCTTGATCAAACATCGATTGTTTTAGATTCTATTAGATGTAATACCTTTGATTTTAAGGATTATTCCATTATAAGGATTTATGCAAAAATGCCTAAGATGACAAGTGATGAATATTATAGTAAGGAATCCATTTTAGAGATTAAGAATCAAAAATTTATTCTCACCCTAAAATATGGAGCATTTTCCATATTAAACCCCATATCCTATTCCTTATTATCGATATCGAATCTTTATGGTACCTATACTTATATGAATCAATCCTTAATTCTATCTGGGATTAATATAACACTTACTAATGATTATGAATATATGAGTAGCTTAAGAATAGGAAATGCTTGTTATGGCATATTATCTAAGGCATTATTTGATACCAAATTAGATAATATTTGTGATTTAAATAAAATATATGATTCCTATAATCCAAACTATGTAGAGGAAACTAATATCATACATCTATCCTCCAATACATTATTTATCCCCTTAGGGTATAGAAATATAAACTTAATTCGAATGGGGTATATAGTAATCACAGTAGATACAAAAACCTATTATATCGATACCTTTGATTTTATGACGAATATGTATGATTTTAATGAATATAAGAATATGATGGAAAAAGGAGGAATTAGCTATGCTTAATTTAGTTTCCTTAGAAAAGAAATATAAGGATCATATTGTTTTTTCTAATATGAATATAGAATTTACAAAGGGGAATCTTTATATTCTTATGGGCGCAAACGGAAGTGGTAAATCGACCATTTTAAAGCTTGTTGCAGGAATAATTTATAAGACGGATGGAAAGATTATAAAGGATGGTGTTGTATCCTATTTACCGGATAAGTTTAGTATGCCTAAGCTTATGAAGGTTAAAAATTATTTATATGAAATTTTCTATGATAGAAAGGATAAAAACGAACTCTACGGAAATTTGATGAAAACCTATCAAATCCCCAATAAGAGAATAGGGGATTTATCTAAAGGTAATTTACAAAAGCTTGGTATATTGCAAATATTAAGCCTTGATGCAGATATCTATTTATTTGATGAGCCACTCGATGGCTTAGATGATTATGCAAAAAAGGTATTTCGTGAGGCGATTAAAGAAAAATTAAAGGAAAAGAAAATAGTTTTAATATCCTTGCATAATAAAAGCTATTTTAATGAGCTAAATCCAATTGTAATTGAGGTAAAGGAGGGAATGGTCTATGAGAAGAAAAGAAGGAAGGAAATGGATGAATCTAATTAGTCTATATTTGAATTATGTATTTCAAAAGAGTACAGTTATCATATTTTTCGTCTCTATTTTATTTATGATTTTGGCATTCATCATCATTATAAATCCAAATTTTGATATGGATTTGTATAAAATAAATCCAGCAAGCTTTCATGAAAAATATTTTATGCAATCCTTATTTGTATTATCTATATTCAATGGTATTTTAGTTACAACAATATCGATAATTTATATGCTACAATCGAATTCCTTTGATGCATTATTTTTATCCTACACGAAAAGAAGTATGCTGTGTATTTCAAAAATTATTGCTGCAAGCATATTGTTTTTATTACTTTCGATATTTGAATTTGTTTTACTTTATGGATTACCCTTAATTTTATATCCATCCTTCAAGATGGATAGGAAAGCCTTACTTTCGATTATTTATATTTTTTCAGCTATGCTTTTTGATTTTGCCTTATCTATTGTACTTGTTGTATGGATACCAAATATCTTTTCTCCTATGGTTATTTTGTTTTTATCCATAGTAAAAAATATGCTTACCACAAGCTTTCAAGCGATAAAGAATATAGGAGGTGAAATACTACCTATATTATGCTATAAAGATGGTTATATTTCTATGCAAAGCATCTATATAACTCCTATATTTTCGCTCCTTTTATTTTTAGTCTATTTTTCTATTTATAATATCAAAGATATTAAAATAACTTAATTTTACTCATTTTCAGCAAATTTTCTCCGTATTCTCAATGTCATTTTCAGTGGATTTTCGTAAACATTTCGAGTTTTTTGAATAAAGGTCATTTTAATTGAATTTACATTTAAAATTTCATATAATTTCAATGGTTATTTTAAATAACAGAAATTGGTATATTTTATGGAGGAATAAAATGAGAGATGAGCTAATTAAGGGCTATGTAAAGGCCTTTGGGGCGATGCCTGATATGCTATATTTCTCACCAGGAAGAGTAAATATTATTGGTGAGCATATAGATTATAATGGCGGTAAGGTATTGCCGATGGGAATAAGCTTAGGTATATATGGGGCTATTACTTGGAGAGGCGATTCTTTATGTAGATGCGTATCGGAAGGCTTTAATCATGAGGCAATTTATGAATTTGATTTAAAGGGCTATAGTGAATCGGATGATTTCACAAAATATATTAAGGGTGTCCTTTATGTTTTAACAAAATATAAGGGTGCAAAATTCGATCATGGATTCGATTTATATATGACATCAACTCTACCTGCATCTTCAGGGTTATCCTCTAGTGCAGCCTTAGAATTATTAATTAGTCATATCGTAAACGATGAATATAAATTAGGATTATCTAATTTGGACTGTGTATTGATGAGCCAAGCTGCAGAAAGAGAATATGCACATGTCAACTGCGGTATTATGGATCAGTTCGCTATTGGTATGAGCGAAAAGGATAAGGTAATTCTTTTGGATTGCGCAACAGTAGATTACAGCTATTTTGATTTTAAGCTTGATGGAGCTACCTTAGTTATCATCAATACCTGCAAGCCAAGAAATTTAAGTGAATCGAAATACAATGAAAGAAGAGCTGAATGCGAGGCTGCACTTAAGGTATTAAAGGCGAAGTATGGTAAGAACACTCTATGTGAATATACGATGGCTGAACTTGATTCTGTTAAGGATAAATTGACAGATAATCTATATAGAAGAGCTCGTCACGCAATAAGAGAGGAGATTCGTGTTGAGGAGGCAACAAAGGCCATGCAGGAGGGAAGACTTAAGGATTTAGGTCTATTATTGAATGGCTCTCATAAGTCCTTAAAGGAGGATTATGAGGTTACAGGATTACATCTTGATACGATTGCAGAGGAATTGCAAAAATCTCCAATCGTTTTAGGTGCAAGAATGACTGGAGCTGGCTTTGGTGGATGTGCTATCGCATTAATAAATTCAACGAATAAGGATGAAATTAATAAGCTTATGGATGATACGAATGAGATCTATCATGAAAAGACAGGAATTTATTATAAGTATTATTACTGTGAATCCTCAGATAAAACAGGAAAAATGGAATAGGTATAACGCTTAAGGCTTTATATAGAAAGAGAAAGGTATTTAAATTTATGGAGAACAAATTTGTAGTAAATATCATTCACCGCCCTGAGCTTTCCCCTGAATATGCAGAAAAGGTAGGAGGAAAGAAGGGACTAAAGGATGAGTCCCTTGATATTTTCATCTTTCAGCAGGAAATGGCACATAAGTATGGATTAAGGACAACCATTCAGATTACTTATGCTTCCCTTTTCTCTGATAAGATTTGTGAGCTTGCAAAGGAGCATCACGAAAAATATGGTGATGAAATTGGTGTATCCTTACTAGGACTTCCTTGTAAGGAATTTAAGGAAAAGTATAAAACAGAGGATTTTTGTATTTGGATGTTTGATGATGAAACAAAGGCAGAAATTATCGATGATGTATTTGGTTTATTCTATAAGAAGTTTGGATTCTATCCTGAATCTACAAGCTCTTATTTTCTAGATGCATACTGCATCAACTATATTAAGGAGCATTACCCAAGCGTTAAATGCGCTGTTGCAACATGCTGGGAGGAAGGCCCTAAGGCATATCATACATGCAATAATTCTTGGTATACCTTTATGGATGGAGGTCCTTGGAACCCATGGATTCCATCTAAGGTGAATTCACACTGCCCTGCAGCGAATGCGCAAGATGACTCTGGAATTGTTGCCATCCCACACCTAAGCCGTGACTTAATGGCTTGCTTCGATGGTAATGGCTCTAACTTCGGTACTCACCCTCAAAATGTATTGAGAGGTATGATTTATTACGAGGATAAGGGCACTTGGGAATATCCTTATTTATATAATCTAATTGATCAATTTAGACATCTTGGTAAATATAATAACGGTTATTCTTATAATATGATGTTCGTAGGACCAGGTTGGTTAAACCGCAAGGGTAGATGGGAGGCTCCATATGAGCTTTTAGCTAAGTCCTATGAGGATGGTATGAAGTATTATGGTAAATTAAAGAAGGAAGGCAAACTTTTAGATTTAACTATGGCTGAATTTGCTGATTTCTATAGAGGATGCCATCCAAATTATAATACAGGTGAATGTGCATTATGGAAGGATATCCTATATGGATCTAAGAAGGAATTATTCTGGTATCTAGACCCATATTTACGTACATGCTTAGACTTTAACCAGGGTGGTGCAATGATTGACCTTCGTCCTTATGTTGCAAGAATCCCTCAAAAGATTGGTATTGGTACAGATCATGTATATGATGCGTCCTATCCATATTTAATTCAAATTAACTACCGTGCAGGCTTCTTTACACATTATGCTGGCGCAGGTACAATTAAGTCTTGTAAGGTTAAATTTAAGGGTGAGGAAACTGACCTTTGCCTATGCCGTACCTTAGCGAAATATGAAAAGGTTGATGATGGAGTTAAAATAACGGCAAATCCTGTTGTAGTTACCTTAGCAGATACCGACATTGAAATCCAATCTGTATTTACCTTTGTTGAGGGGAAAGGCGAGGTTATTGCAGAGCGTAATGTATTAACAGATTTAAAGGGTGAGGAAATCACTTTAACAGAATATATTACTGCAGGATATGGTACAACAGAATACCAAGAGGATTTAACTCATGTATTACTTGGTGTAGATAGCGATAATATGCTATATGGCTTTAAGGGTAGAAAGATTACTAAGACTTCTGCTAAGGAAGCTTATATTATTGTTCCTGAAATCCAGACTAGAATTGTTATGTCTGGTGATGTATCTGAGTATGAGGTAGAAGAGGGTATTGCTTTCTCTCCTGTATTTAGAATCGCACTTCGTAAGACATTTAAGAATGGAGGAATGAAGACATGTCTCAGTCTACAAAAGGCAAACTAAACTTCCGTTGTCCTTCATGCTTCATGCGTGATATCGACATGGATATGTTCTTTGATGAAGAAAAGAAGGAATACTATTGCTTAAGATGCGCATTTACTGGTTCTGAAGCGGATGTTGAAAGATTAAACGAACAGGCAAGATATCGTTATAAGCTAATGAAATATAGAGTTGTTGATTTTGGTGAGGATAACGAACCAATTAAGGTAGAATTGCACAAAGCAGGAGAGCAATAATATGATTTTAGGTGTTGATACATCCACATATTTAGAGGAATTAGAAGCTGGCAATAAATTCTATTTTAACGGTAAAGAGGTAGATCCACTAGAAAGATTTGTTTCTAATGGTGTAGATTATATGCGTATTAGGCTATGGCATAATCCATATTCCTTAGATGGTAAGAAATATGGTGCAGGCACCTGTGATTATGATTATTTTAAAAGACTTGCAAAGCTTGCAATGTCTAAGGGGATGAAAATCCTACTGGATATTCATTATTCTGATTTCTGGGTTGACCCAGCTAAGCAGGTATTACCTAAGGCATGGCAAAATCATACCTATCTACAAATCATCCAGGATGTATATGATTATACAAAGGAAACCTTATCTAAGGCGAAAAAGGATGGTATTGTTGTTTCTTTAATTCAAATTGGTAATGAAATTACCAATGGACTTTTATGGCCATATGGACATCTTTTAGACAATCCTGATGGTGGCGTAAGATTAAACTATGACAAGGTTTGTGCCTTTCTTAAAGCCGGAATTAAGGCTACAAGAGAGGAATGCCCAGATTGTAAGATTATCATCCACCTAGAAAAAGTATATGATACTCCTCGTTACATGGAATATTTTAATGAGCTAAAGAAATATGATGTAGATTACGATATTATTGGAGCATCCTACTATCCATACTGGCACGGAACATTTGATGATTTATATAGAACATTGAATCTATGTAGAGATACATTTAAAAAGCCAATTATGGTTATGGAGCTTGGCTATGCCTTTACCCTAGAGGATTACAAAGAGGGCTGCAGGGATCATTTAGTCATTCGTGAAGATACCTATAACCAATTTGGTTTTAAAAAGGAATTTGATTTCACCCCTGAGGGTCAGGCTGCCTTCGTTAAAGCATTTCTAAAAAGAGCAGAAGAAGAGAAGCTTGATGGTATTTTCTTCTGGGAACCATTATTAATTCCTGGTGAAGGTATTTGCTGGGGAACTAAGGCTGCCCAGGAATATAATGTCGGTGGGTTTGTAAAGGACGAAAGAAGCGATTGGTGTAACCAATGCTTTGCGGATTATAAAGGCAATCTACTTCCAGCATTTGATGCATATACTTTGAAAAAATAATTTTTAAAAAAGCACAATTTTCCACCTGAATTTTGTGCTTTTTAATATATATAAATAAGGATAAAAAAAGAATTTAAATTTTTGTCTCTTATTTTCGTAAAAACAATAAAAAAATTTTTGCAAAAATGTAAAATATACTTTACTACAAGGAGTATTTTCATGGGAAAATATGATAATTAAACTATCATTTTGCCATAAATCAATAGCAAAATTGTCCTTATTTGACCCAAAATATCAACGTTTTTACAACATTTTCGAAAAACAACGAAAAAATTTCGAAAACGTTTGTTTTAATGAAAACGCTATTGACTTGTTTTCCATACGTGCTATAATGGAATTACTGAAAGCGTGTGCATAGCACATACTTTCCACAAAAACAATACACTTAAAATATTTTAAAAGGAGAACAAGAAAGTATGAAAAAAATTTTAAGTACATTAGCTATCGCTGGTGTTGCTACACTTGCTTTAGCTTCATGTAATGGGGACAAACCTACCCCAACAGACAAGCCAGCTGAAGAAGCTTACTCTGGTAAGTTAACAGTTTGGTGCTCTACTTCCGATGGTGTTTCTACACTATTCAAGGAGAAGGGTGAAGCTTGGTTAAAGGCTAACGGCTACGAGAATGTAACACTTGATGTTACACCAGTTAGTGAAGGTGATGCAGTTGGTAAGGTTCTAGAAGATCTAGATGCAGCACCAGATATTTACAGCTTTGCTCAGGACCAGTTATCTAGAGCAGTTCAGGGTAATGCAATTGCTAAGGTTGCAAACACTTACCTTGAAGATGTAACTGCTCGTAATAGCACTGGTGGTCTTATTTCTGGTAAAATGGGTGACACATTATATGCTTATCCATTAACAAACGATAATGGTTACATTATGATGTATGACAAGTCAGTTATGGAAGGCGTTGATATGACTGATATGTCCGCAGTTATCGCTAAGTGTAATGCTACTAACACTAAGTTCTCATTCAACTTAGGTAACGTTTGGTACTCTGCAGCATTCTTCTTCTCACTAGACGAGGAAGGTAACAGATTATGTACATCTGCATGGCAGACAGACTCTAATGGTAAGTTCACTAACATGATCGATAATTTTAACTCTGACAATGGTTTAATCGCATTAAAGGGTATGGATGAATTAGTTTCTGCAGACTGCTTCATGGATTCTGCTGAAGCTGCAGACTTCGCTGCTGCTACACCATCTTCTGTTGTAGTTGTTGGTTCTTGGGGAGCTACAGCTGCACGTGATGCATTAGGTGAAAATTTCGCTGCAACTGTATTACCAAAGTTTACAGTTGATGGCAAGAAGTATCAGATCGGTTCATTCTCTGGTTCTAAGTTAATTGGTGTTAAGCCTCAGACAGACGTTAAGAAGGCTAAGGCTGCTCATGCATTAGCTAACTACCTATCTGGTGAAGAAATGCAGAAGGAATTCTTCGCACAGTTTGGTTGGGGTGGAACTAACAAGAATTTACAGGCAACTGATGCATATAAGAATGATGTTGTATTATCTTCTTTAGTTAAGCAGGCAGATTACGCAATTCCTCAGGGACAGGTTTTAGGTGCTTGGTGGACAATTGGTAATGCTATTAAGACTAACTTAGTTGCATTAACAGATAAGTCAGATGCCGGCTTAAAGACTGTATTACAGAAGTATTACGATGACTTAACTGCTGCATTCAACTTACAGGGTGACGCTTTATGGGCTGGTGCAAACCAGGGTTGGAATAATGCTGATGCTGATTCTATCTTAACTGAGGTTGATGGTCTTTATACTATTACTGTAACATTCACAGAAGAAATGGATTACAAGGGTGGACGTATTGTTAAGCCTGCATCTTGGGATACTCTTGGTGGTTGGGCTGATGTTGATGCTGATTCTAAGGTATACTTAGATGAAACTAAAGATCCAGCTAATTTAGACGATAAAGGCAATAGCGTTAACGGCGATGGAAACTTAGTATTCAAAGAGGCTGGTACTTACGTAATTACTTTCGATCTAGTAGGCAAGAAGATCACAATTACAAAACAATAATTTAATTTAGTATTACAGGGGGTCGGGGTCAACTATGACCTAGACCCCTTTATTCAATAAGGAGGAAAAAATGACTCACTATACGGATCTCGAATATTTAAAGCTTAGTGCTTTCGGAAAATTCAGCTACAAATTCCTGTTGTTTTTAAGTGCAATTCCTTTATGGTTTAAAAACACTGGTATAAGTATTTGGAAAGCATTAAAGAAATTTGGTGTTAAAGTTAGAGATGAAGCTGTTGATATTTGGCTTACATTTAAAGAAGGTGACTGGAAAACACGTGTTTCCTATTTGATTATGGGTTTTGGTTCACTTCTTAGAGGCCAATGGGTTAGAGGTTTATTGTTCCTATTCATGGAAGTAGCCTTTATATTCTATATGGTTGTAGCAGGTGGCTACTATTTATCTATGTTTGGCACACTTGGTCTTGTAGGCAGACAAACAATTGTTGATGAAGACGGATGGGAATATATTGTTGAAGGTGATAACTCATTCAAGATTTTATTATATATTCTACTTACTTTAATGTTCATCGTTGCATTTATTTGGACTTGGAGATTAAATGTTAAGCAAAATAAGATTGCACAGGATCTTCTTAAGTCAGGTAAAAAGCTAAGAAGTGGAAAAGAAGATTTACAATCATTACTTGATGATCAATTCCACAAGACAATGCTTGCTTTACCATTAGCAGGTATCTTTATTTTTACAGTATTACCAATTGTCTTTATGATATTGGTAGCATTCACAAACTATGGTGCAAACCATGACCCAGCATCCGGACAATTATTCACATGGATTGGTTGGGAAAACTTTGATTTATTATTCTCTATGAAATCAACAGGCTCATCTGAATTTGGTGTTGCCTTTGGTGAAATTATTGCTTGGACTTTAATGTGGGCATTCTTTGCAACATTCCTAAACTATATATGTGGTATCTTTGTTGCATTAATGATTAATAAAAAAGGAATTAAATTTAAGAAAATATGGCGTGGTATTCTAGTTTTAACTATCGCTATACCTCAGTTTATTACTTTACTATACATTTCTAAATCATTTAATGATAATGCTTATGTTATTACGTTCTTACAAAAGTTAGGTTGGGTTGGACCTGCATTCAGCTTCTGGAAGAATGTTTGGTGGTCAAGAGCCTTAGTTATTATAATTAACGTTTGGATTGGTATTCCATATCTAATGTTAATTGCTACAGGTGTTTTAATGAACGTTCCTGCAGATTTATATGAATCTTCTAAGATTGATGGCGCTGGTCCAGTAAAGCAGTTTACAAAGATCACATTACCTTATCTATTATTCGTTACTGGTCCTTACCTATTAACAAGCTTTACAGGCAACTTAAATAACTTTAACG
This sequence comes from Anaeroplasma sp., assembly GCF_034179385.1. Lineage (NCBI taxonomy): Bacteria > Bacillati > Mycoplasmatota > Mollicutes > Anaeroplasmatales > Anaeroplasmataceae > Anaeroplasma > Anaeroplasma sp. Next base: position 17,139 of record NZ_JAXFPY010000115.1, on the reverse strand, counting down.
TTATCTTCCTATTAACTGGTGGTGGACCTGAAAATCAGCATATGATTACAATGCAGATGGCCGATGGTACTACAATTACAACACAAACTGGTGGTACAGACTTATTAATTACTTGGTTATATCGTCTAACTGTTGGTAGTTCCGAACAGCCATACTACAACGTAGCAGCCGTAATTTCCATTATGATGTTCTTAGTTGTAGCATTGGTAAGCTTAATTGTTTATAATATTCTACCATCCAATAGAGGAGAGGAGGATTTCCAATAATGGCTCAGAAAAAACAAGAAAAAAGACATATGAAATTGTCTACATTTAATAGAACTACAAACATTATCGTTTATATTCTATTAGTTATTATGTCAATTATCTGGTTATTCCCTTTCTTTGCAATTGTTTTAGAATCATTCAGAATGGAAACAACTGGACAGGTTGGTTATATTTGGCCTCAGGAATGGGGATTCGGTAATTATACAAAATTATTTACTGATACAGCAACTTTCAACTTCCCTAGATGGTATTTAAATACATTCATCTTAGGTTGTACAACTGCTGTTTTCCAGACAATCTTTGTATTGATGATGGCTTATACACTATCTCGTCTAAGATTCAAAGGAAGAAAAGCATTAATGCAATTTATGCTTATCCTAGGTATGTTCCCAGGATTCGTATCAATGATTGTTACGTATACAATCTTAAAGGGTTGGAATATGACTTCTGAAAATGCTCTTTGGGGTTTAATGATTTCATATTTCGCATCTTCAGGTATGGGATATTATGTATCTAAGGGATTCTTCGATACAATTCCAAGATCTCTTGATGAAGCTGCACGCGTTGATGGTGCAACTAGATTCCAGGTATTCTATAAAATTATTTTACCTTTATCAAAACCAATCGTTATTTATACAGTTTTAACTGCATTCATGGGACCTTGGGGCGACTTCATTTTCTCTGCATACTTATCTAAGTTCAATAATGCAGGTATGACCGTTGGTTCAGGTTTACAAAATATGATTTCAAAAGGTGATACCTTATTCGCTAACTATACAAAGTTCTGTGCCGCTGGTGTTCTAGTTGCGGTTCCAGTTACTGTATTATTCATGGCTCTACAAAGATACTATGTTGAAGGTGTTACCGGTGGTGCTGTTAAGGGATAGGAGAAAAAAATATGGCAAGTGTTAGATTAAAAAACGTAAAAAAGATTTATGAAAATAAAGTAGTTGCAGTTCATGATTTCAATCTTGATATTGCAGATAAAGAATTTATTGTATTCGTTGGACCTTCCGGATGTGGTAAGTCCACATCACTTCGTATGATTGCCGGTCTAGAAGAAATTTCTGAAGGTAAGATAGAAATCGACGGAGTAGTAGTAAATGATTTACAGCCTAAGGACCGTGGTGTTGCGATGGTTTTCCAGAACTATGCATTATACCCACACTTAACTGTATATGAAAATATGGCATTCTCTTTAAGATTACAGAAAATGTCAAATGATGAAATTTATAAGAGAGTTACAGCTGCAGCTGAAACTTTAGGTATTCTTGAATTCTTATTAAGAAAGCCACGTGCTCTATCCGGTGGTCAGCGTCAAAGAGTTGCTATCGGTCGTGCAATGGTTCGTGATTCTAAGGTATTCTTGATGGACGAGCCTCTATCAAACCTTGATGCAAAGCTTCGTAACCAAATGAGAGCCGAGATCATCTTATTACGTAAGAAAATCGATACTACATTCATCTATGTTACACATGACCAGACAGAGGCTATGACATTAGGTGACCGTATCGTAATCATGAAGGATGGGTTCATCCAGCAAGTAGGTACTCCAACTGAAGTATTCGATGAGCCAGATAACCTATTCGTTGCTGAGTTCATTGGTGCTCCTAAGATGAATATTTTCAATGCTAAACTAATTCGTTCTAATGAAGGATATTTTGTTCGTCCTTTCGATGCAACTATTCCAGTTGATGGTCCTAAGGGTGATAGATTAGCTGAACTTAACATTAAGCCACAGGAAATTGTACTTGGTGTACGTCCTGAGCATATTGTTTTAGCAGAAGAGGGTGCTCCTGAAGCATTCCCAGTAACTATTGAGGTTAACGAAATGATGGGTTCTGAGTTACACCTACATGTTTACACTGATGATGAAACAAGATTAATTGTTCGCGTTCCAACTATGACATTATCTCCAGAAATGAGAGCAGCAATGGTTTATGGTGCTAGAATGTGGTTAACATTCAACGCAAATGTTATGCATTTCTTCGATGATGAGACAAAGCATAACATCTTAAAGATTGAAACAAACGATATTTATTAATACTGAAAGTTCTCTGATTAAATTTTATATATTGAGAAAGCCTCTTTATTGGGAAATAAGGGGGTTTTTTCTTTTTATGATTTACGAATAAATAAAGAATATTAAAACAAAAAAACGGCAAATTTTGCCGTTTTTATTCAACTAAAATAGAAGAGAAAGCTCCAATCTTTAGGGTATTTCCCTGGATGCTTGATGGGTTAAGACCAATAGACTCTAATATTTGTGTAGCATTTAATATCGATAAGTCAAATTCAATATCTTCTGGGGATAAATTATGAATAATATAATGAACCTTATTATCTAAGGTTACCTTGAAAATGCCAAGATTTTCTTTATTTTGAATACCTTCATATCTTCCCTTTCTGACCCAATCATATTTTGTTCTAATTTGAATTAGTTTTCTATATCTTGTTAAAAGAGAAGATTTAGAATTGATTTGTGTAGCTACTGTACCATTGGTTTGTGATTGAGAAGAATACGTAGTGCCCTTTGGATTTCTAACAGTATCCTCATCACCCCAAAGCATAGCAAGTCTTCTGTTTGCATCCGTCGATGCACCTCCTCTAGAGCCCTTCATTCCAATTTCTTCACCATAGTAGATAAATGGTGAGCCTGGATTCAATAAATATAAATTTGCGGCCATATATGCTGTTCCCGTTCCTATAGTTAAATAGCCTGCAGCTCTATCAGTATCATGATTTGCAATGAATGGGGCATATATTGCATCAGGATTTACATCATATAGCTTCGTTAAGAAATTATTTGTATATTTCGTATAGATATTACCATCTTGTGCTTTAACCGAATTCGAGATATATCCTTCTCCACCGGCGACAGAAAAATTGAAAGTATTTATAGAAGAATTGTAAGGTAATAGGATGGAATCCGAATCCCAAACCTCCCCAATCATATATAAATCCTTATTGTATTTTTCCTTTGCATAATCCTTAATATCTTTTGCATATTTATTCCAAAATTCAACATTCCTTTTTTCATCTTTAAAATAAATATATTTTGCTGCATCAAATCGATATCCATCGACACCTTGATCAATCCAATATTTTGCAACCTTAACCATTTCTTCATAAACCTTAGGGTTATCATAATTTAATTCTGGCATTTCCGATGAGAAATTACATTCATAATAATGATTTGTACCAGGAATTACTCTAGAAGTATGTCCTACTGGAGTTTCTGTATACCATTCATAAAAATTATAATAAACGGAGGATTCATCATTATTTGTATGTGCTCTTTTAAATTCAATGAACCATGTATTATTTACAGAAGTATGATTAAGTACTAAATCTAGGATAAGCTTAACATTTCTTTTATGACATTGATCTAATAGATTCTTTAAATCCTCAAGCTTACCAAAGCTTGAATCAATTTTATAATAATCGCTAACATCATATTTATGATAGGAAGGAGATTGAAATATAGGTGTTAGCCAGATACCTTGGACTCCTAAGCTTTTTCCTGAATTTACATCACCATCATTTAAATAATCTAATCGGTTTGTGATTCCTTTTAAATCTCCAATTCCATCTCCATTCGTATCCGAAAAGGAAGAAGTAAATATTTCATAAAAGGTTCTATAATTATCGTTTGTAGGATCAACCATAGGATCCCCTAAAACCTCATCCTCCCATATAATCGCATCTGGATCGGATGGACTATCCTTTGCGCATGAAGTTAAAGCAATTAGTGAAAAAAAAGATACAGTTATAAATAATTTGTTTTTTTTCATATAGGTCACCTCTATCTTTATTATAAAAGAATCATTGCTATAAAACAATAAAGGAATTACAGCTCACGCTGTAATTCCCATACTAATTTTATATTGCTCCACAATTTTCTTTAATCCTGGTTCATTCGATTCATAAACAATTAAATAATATACATTCTGGTAATCACCAATTTCCATAGGTATAGTTGTACTATTTACCGTAATCGTAGCCTCTAGAGTCAATTTTAAATTTTTGTGAATGTCAATCATTGCTCTCATTTTACCATAGTGGAAGTAGATAATATATTCCATATCGTAGGTTACAACTGCAACACCCTTGCAGTATTTATTCTCATCTAAATCCGAATTCTTATTTGCATATTCTACAATAGTACCATATTCTTCATTGGTTTCCTTATAACAATATTCCTTCATTTCATCAAAATATCTTTGTGCATGCCATTTTGCATGAATTTGTGGTGTTAAATTAACCATTAAAACAATGAGAAGTGCTATTACGGTAATACTTAAAATAATAGAAATTATAATTTTATTACATCTTTTTTTGTATTTTTTAAATACAGCACTTTTTCTAACTCCAAATTCATATGGGTCTGGCTTAGTATAAGGGAATAAATCATCAAAGCTACAATCATATAAATACGATAAGCTTTGTAGCTGCATCATAGAAGGATCCTTTGTGCCATTTTCCCAAGCTATAATCGTAGATTGTGGTACCTTAAATATATTGGCTAAGCGTTTGACGCTAAGCTCATTTTTTTCACGATATTCTTTTAAATTATTCATATAAACCTCTAAAAATAATTATATATTGATATTGTACCACTATTGAGGCGAAAATTAAAGAAAAATTACTAAAGGGAAAAAGAAAAGGCCTAGGCGAATCTAGACCTATAATCCTATGCAATAAAGTTTAACATTGCATCATCGAAGTCGCCCCAAGAGCCAGCTTCATTAGCCTCACAGTAGAAGCCTACAACAATTTTATCACCTGCAGTATATTCGATTCCTTCAATAGAGAATAGAGCATATCCATCATTGTAATTTGTGAATTTCATATCCTTTGTATATTTAACTTCACCATTAATTTCAACATACATATAAATATTTTGCTGATTTGGAAGTGCTGGATTTGCGGTTGCACCACCTAAAATATGTAAATGATAATTATATGTACCAGTAATTAAATCTTTAACCTCTTGATATACTTTAAATTTAACGGTATTTGCATTTTGTGCCCAGAAGTGGAAGGCCTGCTTACCACTCTTTGGATTCTCACCAGATACCTTTACATTATAATTTGCGTCTGTTGTACCATCAATGACTTCATATTCCCAAGCGCTAAGCTTGCCCATTGGCATATCCTCAAAGCTATAATTTTCAATGAAATTCTTCATTAAAACATGAAGCGTACATAGAACCTCTATACCATCATTTGTTGTTCCTGTAATTATGTAATCCTTATTTCCACCTGATGGAATAGATTCTCTTAGCTCATCAGAGAAATCCCATGTTACAGCAACATCTGCTTTAGAATTATCGTTATAAATTGCACTTACAGTTTCTGGTAATTCAATCGTATCGGTTGTATTAAAGGTTAATTCAACATTTTCAACACCATCAATATATTTAGGAACAGAAGTGTTACCATCCTTTAATAAAGCGAATAGCTTTAAGGTTTCAAGTGGCTTACCATCCTTATCAAAGAAGGCTTGGTTATCAACAGCACATCCACCATACCACTGTCCTGCATCCTTAGGGTCGTATTCAGAAGCATATTTAGATGCCCAACCAGAACCATAGTCTTCCCATTTCTTCTGGTTTTCCTCAAAGCTATCACCAACAGAAATCCAAGTTCCTTCCCAGTAGAAGCAGCCAATACAATCGGTCATAGAATTAACGCATGTATCTACAACATTTCTTACATGGTTTGCTTGACCTGCAAGGCTAATAGGATATGGATAACTATTACCATCGGTTGAATTTGGTGTACCAATAGTATTACTCCAGAAGTCTGTATCCTCTGTAGTATATGCATAGCTTGTTTCAGCTACCATAGTTTTCTTTCCATATCTTTCTGTTACATCATTTAACACATTGGAAAGATTTTCAAGTGTTCCATGCCAATAAGGATAATAAGAAGATGCAAAAACATCATAATCTACATTATAAGTATTTAGCTTATCTGCAATACCTGCATATCTACCTAGAGATTCAGGGTTTGTAAAATGTAATGCAACTAAAGCATCAGGGAAAACCTCTCTTGTAGCCTTTGAGCCTGCGTTAAATAGCATAGACATATTTTCCCAGTTGGTTTCCCCACTCATACCGGTTGTGGTTTCATTTCCAACCTGAACCATACCTACATCAATTCCCTCTGCATATAATTTACATAAGGAATCATAGGTATAATTGTATAATGCATCGCATTTTTCATAAATGGAATAATCTGCCCATTCCTTTGGTGCCTTTTGTTTCGCTGGGTCTGCCCAGAAGTCAGAATAATGGAAATTAACTAAAAGCTTCATTCCATATTTTGTAACTCTCTTACCGATAGCTACACATTTATCGATATCATTATTTCCTCCACCATATCCATTGCCATTGCTATCGTATGGATCATTCCATACTCTTACGCGGATATAATTGATGCCCGATTCAGCTAAAATCTTAAATAGATCCTGCTCATCACCATTATAATCATAGTATTTTACTCCTGATTCCTCTTCAGCAATAACAGAAGAAGAATCCATACCTAAAATAAAATCATCCTTAAGGTTTTCTACCTTCTCTACATATAAAGAATCACTAGAAACATTTATAGTTACAGTTTCTTTTTCTATAGTCTTTGGTGTTATGCTATCCTTATCATGCTTGGTAGGATATTCATAGTTTGAGGTTGTTTCAATAGGTGTATCTTTTGTTGTAGTAGACTCTCCTGTAACTTCCCCCTGATTGTTACAAGAAAAAAGAGTACATCCTATTGCTGCAATACCTATTGCAGAAGCAATTTTGTTGAATTTTTTCATAGAATTTTATTCTCCTTTTTAAACTCTCGTTATTTTTCTTTGAAAATATTTCGTAAATATTATAAAATATTTTCGGTCCTAATTCTAGCGAAAACATTGTTTTAAATTTTAAAGCGTAATGAAAACGATTTCGTCCCATATATAATACCTTATATATAGAATAATTTTGAAGCAACAATATATACTTTGAAAAAAAGATTAAAGTTTTTGTTGACATCATAACAAAATAAGTGTATCATATTAGAGGCTAAATAAATATGTGGAAAGAAGAACGCCAGTTTCTCGCCTGACTGATTCAGTATGTTGGTAGGCAAAAAGTCACTTTATATCAATGGATATTATTATGATTTTAACGAGGGCGTTTATGTCCTCTTTTATTTTTCCAAATTATTCGGAGGTGATTGGTATTAACAAGCAGAAGAAAGATGAAGCAATCGTCAATGAGGCAATTCGTGTAAAGGAAATGCTCGTTATTACAGATACTGGAGAGAAGTTAGGTGTAATTTCAAGATCTAAGGCATTAAATGAGGCATATGATCGTGGAATGGATTTAGTTTTGGTTTCACCAGACGCAAATCCACCAGTAGCTAAAATGATGGATTATTCTCGTTTCCGTTTTGAGCAGCAAAAGAAGCTTAAGGAAATGAAAAAGAATCAGAAGGTTACAGTTGTACAGGAAATCCAGCTGTCACCTACCATTGAAAAGCACGATTTCGAGACAAAGGCGAACAAGGCTAAAACTATCTTAGCTAAGGGAAACAAGGTAAAGATCACTTTAAGATTCTATGGTCGTATGATTGTACACCAAGAATTAGGTAAGGAAGTTATCGAGCGTTTCATTGAAAGTCTACAGGAAGTTGCAAATGTTGAAGCACAGCCAAAGATGGATGGTAGAACAATGTTTGCTGTTGTAGCACCAAAGTCTGAAAAAGACAAAGAAAAAGAAAAGAAAAATAATTAATAAAGGAGTAAGGGATTATGCCAAAGGCAAAGACACACAGTGGTTTAAAGAAGAGAATTAAGATTACTGGTTCAGGTAAGATCAAAAGAGGTCATTCTTATACTGGACATTTAAAGACAAACAAGACACATAAGCAGAACAAGAATTTATCAAAGTCAGGATTAGTGCATGAGACTGATGCTAAGAGAATCGCACAGTTAATTGCACCAATGAAGTAAGAGGAGGAATGAATCATGCCAAGAGTTAAAGGTGGATATGTTACAAGAAGAAGACGTAAGGCTGTCTTAAAGTTAGCTAAGGGCTACTATGGTTCTAAGCACACATTATACAAGACTGCTCATGAGCAGGTAATGCGTTCTTTACAGTACGCTTTCCGTGATAGAAAGGCTCGCAAGAGAGATTTCAGAAAGCTTTGGATTCAAAGAATCAATGCTGCATGCCAGTTAAATGGTATGAAGTATTCTCAGTTCATCAATGGTCTATCTCAGGCTGATGTTGCAATCAACAGAAAGATGTTAGCTGAAATGGCTGTTAATGATGCAGAAGGCTTTGCAAAGCTTGTTGAAGTAGCTAAGAATGGTTTAGCTAATCCAAAGGCTGTTGTAAAGGAAAACGTAGTTGTATTAAAAACTGAAAAGAAGTCAAACTAATTCTTAAAGGGACTTTTTGAATCAAAAATTGGTTCAAAAGTCCCTTTAATTTTTGACTTAATCGATAGACAATTTCAAAACAAACAAAAAAAATATATGGAAGAATAATACTTTAGATCTTTATACTTCTAAATTTGAAGGAGTTACAAAAATATTAACGATTAATGCTTCTCTATAGCCTTTTTTGTTTTGTTCTATTGTAATTGAAAAAGCGTCTTTGGTAGAAAGAAAATATAGGAATTAGGGTCTTCGCTTTGATTCTATAGCTATAGTTAATCATTTTGAAAACAAAAAGGTAATTCTTAGAAAAATGGATATTTGTGTAATTTTTTCTTTTTTCCCTTTAATTTTCTTTTCTCAAAAAAATATACATGTTATAATTGAATAAAGTATAAAATCCATTTTGGAGGATGAATTATGAAAAAGAAAATGGGCGCTATTTTAGGTATTATGCTATTATTTACCTTATCATCCTGTGAAGAACAAAATAAGGGTGAAATTTATATTCCTAATATCAATATAAAGGATGATTTAATTGAAACAAAAATAGAAGAAGAGGATAAAACCTATTATGCATCGAAATATATTTCATTTGTAAGAGAGGTAAAGGGCTATTTTGAAGCAGATATTCCTTTTACTATAGAAAACAATGATGAAAATATACGTATTTATGATGATTTATATTTTTATGAGGGCGATTCCTTTTATTTAATATCTAGTGATTATAAATATATTTGGTCAAGCCTTAAGGATGAGGCTACAAGGGACTTAGAGGTTTTAAGAGAAGATGGAGAAGATATAAAGGTAAAGGTCAAAAGGGATGGTATTTATAGAATAACCCTAGATATAAGAACAATGCTAATGGATGTTACCTATAAAGGTGCAATCGATGTTCCATATTATTATCCATTTAAGGATATTGAGATTGGTACATTAAAGAATGATACATTAGAATTTAATATCTTAGATAAGATAGATAATAGTGATGAATTTGTCATTAAGGATTATTCTATAGAGGCAGGTAAATTTATTTCCTTCTATAGTGCTTATTCTCATACAAGCACCTATAAGCTTTCTATAAATGAAAATTCATTAAATTATGTAGATAAAACAATGTCCGAAAGTAGCTATATATTCAAAATTGGTGGTACTTTTGATATCTATGTAAACAATAAAACTTATGAAATAAGGGTAGTGCCAAAGGATCCTTCAAATCTAAAATATTCTTGTATAGTGTATGAAGATTGCTTCATTGACCTTACACCAAAGGATAGTAGTATGCCATATGTATTTGAATATGAATATAAGGCTACATCCGATGTTGGAGGATTTGGTTTAGTTTCTGATGACTTACCTAAATTCTATGATAAGGGATATCAAGAATATACTTTTACTGTAAAGGAATCCAATTTGCTTGGAAATAATAAGGGAGATTATTATTTTAAGCATAAGGGAGTCTATATTATTACAGTAGATGTTTTAAATATGACGCTTGAGGTTATAGAAAAGAATTAAATTTTTTGGAATATAATTCATTCTAATGGAAAAAAGACCGTACGATAAGTATGAGGCCTATATAGAATCAAAAGAAAAGAAGAAATATATAGAATTATATTTTTTCTTTTTCTGATTCATGATATACTATCTTATGTTTATGGAGGATAATTATGCCATCAAATAAAGAAAAAATGATTTACAAAATTATAATGATTTCCATGGCAATTATTGCCTTTGGTGTAGGTATATATATCGCTATTTCAATGTTTTCAGGATATCAAAATTATTTCACAATCCATTTTGGTATTCCACTTGTGCTTCTTGCCGTTGGAGTTATCGCGCTTGTAATGCCTGAGGCGACAAGATCTCGCTTTGGATCGGATACAAAGGATAATGTCATGAAGGTAGTTGCTGTATTACTTATTTTGTTTGCGATTTTAAGCTGTGTATTATCCTATTTTAATTTTTTTCAATAGAAAATGGCTTCGGCCATTTTTTCTCTTTTATCTATTTTGCATGCCTTGTAAAACTACCATTTTTGGTTTATAATACAGGTAACTAGGATGAAGGCCGTGGAGCTCATTATTATAGAAAAGGGTGCTGAGAATTATTTTGTGTTGAAGGCCTACATTCTTGGAATAGGAATCCTAATAAATAGTTAAAAAGAGGCAACCCACAGGTGAAGGTTTCGTTCTTCACGTACCATCCTAGGCTTTATTATAAAGTGGAAATTCCACTTTTTTTCTTTACACAGAAATCTGTTTTTGTTATAATGAGTCGGTTATAAAAGAAAAGAGATAAATTTATGAATGATTTTGAAAAATTAAATGTCAGAAAAGACATTATTGATTGCTTAAATAAAGAGAATATTTTAGTTCCAACACCGATTCAGGAAAAAGCTATTCCAATCCTTAAGGAGGGCTTTGATTGTATTGGTCAGGCACAAACCGGCACTGGTAAAACCTTCGCCTATGCGATTCCTCTAATTGAGGGAATTGACCCTTCGGATAAGGACCCTAAGGCTTTAGTTTTAATGCCAACAAGAGAGCTTGGTATTCAGGTTTCCAATGAAATTGGAAAGCTACTTTCAAATAATAAGGATATTAAATATGCTTGTATTTATGGTGGTGAATCCTACGATAAGCAAAGAATTGCCTTATCCAAGAAACCTCAAATTATTATAGGTACTCCAGGTAGAATCATAGATCAAATGGAAAGAGGTAATCTTAAATTTAATCAGATTCGCTATTTGGTATTAGATGAGGCAGATGAAATGCTAAAGATGGGATTCCAAGAGGATTTAGAGCGTATATTATCCTCTATGCCAAAGGATAGACAAACCGCACTATTTAGTGCGACTATTCCACCATTTATTAAAAATGTAGTTAAGAATTATATGCATGAGGCGAAATGGGTTAAAATTGAATCTAAGACATTGACTGTTGATGCGATTGATGAGCAGCTATATTATTGTAAGAAGGATTCGAAAAAGGATTTATTAATTCGTTTATTAGATTATAATCAGTTTCATCAGATTATGATCTTCTGTAATACAAAATCTATGGTTGATGAATTAGTCATATTCTTACAAACCCAAGGCTTTAGAGCGGAGGGCTTACATGGAGATTTAAAGCAAATCTCAAGAGATAAGGTTATGCAATCCTTTAGAAATAATACAATAGATATCCTAATCGCAACCGATGTTGCCGCAAGAGGTATCGATATTGATGGAATTGATGCTGTAATCAATTTTGATGTACCAAACGAAAATGAGCTTTATGTACATAGAATAGGAAGAACCGCAAGAGCCGGTACCTCAGGTACTGCCATTACGATTTCAACGATAAGAAATAAGGGAAGAATTCAAGATTTAGAGCGTTATACGAAATCTAAAATCAGGGTATGTGAAATACCTACGCCAAAAGAAATTGCTAAAAGCTATCAAAAGAAGCTTTATTTAAAGATTATGGATGCCATCGATAAAAATATAGATAATCATGAATATGATAATCTCTTAATGAAGCTTGCAAGAGGGAATAGTAATCCTATGCCACTTTTGAATGCTTTAGTTTCAATGATTGATGAAAATAAGGGTAGGGAATATCCTGAAATCCATGTTCAAAGCGTTAAGGAAAATAGAGGTAAAGGGGATTTTAAGGAAAAGAAGAATAAGAAGGATTCGAATAAGACTTATTCTATAATAGAAATTAATGTAGGCCATAATGATGGAGTAAGACCAAACCAAATGGTCGTATATTTCCATGATGAATTTAAAATTCATAGAGAGCATTTTGGCAAAATCATTATTGAAAATAAAAGAAGCTTTATTGAGGTGCATAATGAGGCTTTAAGATTCTTAAGAAATTTTAAGGGCAAAAAATTTATGGGAAGAAGCCTAAATATTAAAATTGTAGATAGCTTCCCAAGATAGGAGTAAATATGCGTATTGTTGCTGGTAAATTAAGACATAGAATTATTGATATGACAAATCTAGATACGACAAGAGAAACCCAGGATAAGGTTAGAGGCGCAATCTATAATATGATTGGCCCATATTTCGATTCTGGTAAAGCCCTTGATTTATTTGCTGGCTCAGGCGCAATGGGAATTGAGGCATATTCTAGAGGAATATCTCATATCACATTAAATGATTTAAATAAAGATGCCCTTTTGGTATGTAAAAGAAACTGTAAAGCCTTAGGTATAACCGATGTTTTATTTACAAACATGGATTATAAGGATTTCTGTTTAAATAGAAAAGAAAAATATTCTCTAATTCTATTAGATCCACCCTATAAAATGGATGATATAGAAGGTATCTTAGAAATGGTTTATCCACTTTTAGATAATGATGGTATAATTGTTTATGAAATGGGAATTGATTCGAAATACCCAAGGGACTTCCATGATTTAGAATTATGGAAGAATAAAGAATATGGAATTAAAAGAGTCGTAGTTTATAGGAGGTAGTATGAGTTTTATTGATGATTATAAAGAAATAAGAAAATGCTTCATAAGCTTTAAGAAAAGACAATATTTTGATATCTTTTCTTCAGCAGATATATTTTATGTTATAGATTCCTTTGGTAAAAAGGCAATACTTACCTTCATAGACCAATTCTTTGGTGATGCGAAGGGACTACAGGTATTTCATAATCGTGATGGAATCAATTATGTTCATGATATCCTATCTACTACTGATGAATATTCTGTAACGGTAGGGGATTGTGATTCTATTGTTGCTGTATTTAAGGAAAAGAAGGATTTAACTGATGAGGATATTACCTTCTTAAATAAAATGGAACAAAAGAAAACTTTAGAAAATAATTTAGTTATCTACCGCTTTAAAAAGGGCTATAGACATACTTATGCAAAAAATAATGAAATTAAGATGATTTCAGAATACGTTGTATTCTTAAATTCCTTAATCCCAAATGAGGAATTAAGTGTCATTGAGGCTTTTAATGAAAATAGGTGTGTTCTTGCATCCTTCAATAAGGAAAGATTAGAATATTCCTGTATTTATAGAAGCCTACCCTATTTAGAGATTATGCCAAAGAGAAGTCCTATAAATAGTGAATTTGTAAATGAATATAAGGATCATCTATATTTGAATGAGGATTGCTATTTATTTACCTCCTACCTACCGGTTGCGGTAAAGGGGAGTGGGATTAGACCACTTTTATGCTATTTCTATTTTGTTGAAACAGGTGCTATGGAGCTTAAATATATCATTTCTGATCCAAAGGATTATAAAAATATAATCTATGGTATATTAGATGAAATATTTACGAAAATAGGTCTTCCTGCAAAGATGATTATAAATAACAGAGATTTATATTGTATATTGACAAAAACATTAGATGAATTAAATATTGAAAACACCTTTGAAAGAGATAATCTAAAGGGTGAAGAGGATGTTTCCTTTGTGGTATCCAATATGTATCAAAAGACACAGGATACTCTAATGGAGGAAGAAGAAATTATTTCTATGTTTAATTTCTTTTTCCAAGCATTAGAAAAGGAAGATACTATGGAATATTTATCCGATGATGCTGATGAAAATGATTCTTTAGTTTCTTAAGGGAGGATATATGATTTTAAAGGATTTTAATTCCAATTGGAAATTTGAAAAAGAAAATGAAGTAATTCTTGTGGATTTACCTCATGACGCAATGCTTCATGAAAAAAGATGTTTAAATGGCCCTTGTGGTGTTGGTGGAGCATACTTTAGTGGAGGCTTTTATACCTACACGAAATCTTTCATTGTACCTAAAGAATTTATAAATAAATCGATTCATCTTCACGTTTTAGGTGCATATAGAAATTCTATAGTTTATGTAAATAATCAAGAGATTTATTCCCATAAATATGGCTATACGGATTATTTTGTTGAATTGACAAAATATTTAAATTATGGTCAATCAAATGAAATTAAAATTACGGTAGATAATACCTTAGTACCAAATTCAAGATGGTATAGTGGGGCAGGCTTATATAGGGGAGTAGAATTATATATTGGTGGAATGGATCATTTTAATATAAATGATATTAAATTAAATACCGTATCCCTTGACCCTATTACCCTATCCTATACTATTCCATATACGTCAAATAAAAAATTAGATGTACTTATGGAAATCTATGATCAAGATAGGTGTATAAAGAAAAATCATAAAGATCATGGCATCATCAATTTAGATGCAATACCATGGGATATAGATAACCCAAAGCTATATACATTTAAATTCTATTTAATGGATAAGGATGAAATCATAGATACATATTCTTTAGAATATGGCTTTAGAACATTAAAATATACAACAAAAGGATTCTATTTAAATGGTAAAAAGGTAGTTTTAAAGGGTGCATGCTTACACCATGATAATGGTATTTTAGGTGCTAAATCTATATATGATGCTGAAGTAAAAAGATTATTCATCTTAAAGAATGCTGGCTTTAATGCTATAAGAAGTGCACATAATCCTGCATCAATACATCTTCTTAAGGCTTGCGATAGACTTGGTATTTTGGTTATGGATGAACTCGTTGATATGTGGCTATACCATAAGACAGAATATGATTATGCAACGGATTTTAAGGATAATTATATGCATGATTTAAAATCTATGATAGATAAGGATTATAATCATCCATCCGTTATTATGTATTCCTTAGGTAATGAGCTTGCCTCTCCTACAACACTAAATATGGAAGGCTTTAGAATTCTTAATGAATTATGCGATTATATTCATAAAAATGATTATAGACCATCCACTATGGGTGTTAATTTTACCAATCTAGAAAGAGAAGAATTAAATGCGCATAAGGAAAGATACAAAATGATGGAGGTCTATACCAATAGCGATGAGATTGTAGATGACTATAACCAAATCGTTACTCGCTTTGGGTATGGTATGGCTGAAATTGCTTGCCAAGAGGATAGCGAAAGGGTATCTATAGATACCTTTAAGGTATTAGATTTAGCTGGATATAATTATGCATATAAAAGATATGAGCTCGATAGTAAAATTCATCCAGAAAGAATTATTGTAGGTACTGAAACTATGTGCGAGGATATCTATAAGAATTATGAAAGAATGAAGAAGTATCCACAGGTTATTGGTGATTTTATTTGGACCGGTATAGATTATTTAGGTGAGGTAGGTATTGGTGGTTATTTTGATTATGATCATCATTTCCAAAAGCCATATCCATGGATTTTAGCGAATGGTGGTGCCTTCGATTTACTAGGCTATCCTACAGGTGAGGCATATTTAGCTATGATTACCTATGGTAAAGCAACATTAGAGCTTGCATCCTATATTTATGATGAAAAGGAAACAAAATCTGCATGGCGTTGGACAAATTCAAGAAATACCTATACCTATAAGGATGATGTTATCGGTAAGGATATTGTTGTAGAGGTATATTCTAAATATCCTATAGTTGAATTATTTGTTAATGGTAAATCCTTAGGTAAAAAAGAAATTTTAAATGGATTTACTACCTATAAATTTCCATATGAGAAGGGGTACCTTAAGGCTTTAGCAATTCAGGATAATCAGGTAGTAGAGGAAAAGATTTTAGCTACATCGATGGAATCTAAACTTACCTCTAGAATCGATTATAGTGGTAGTGATATAACCTATATTTATTTTGAATATAAGGATTCAAAGAATACAATAGATACTACAAGAGAGGATTTAATCTCTGTATCTATTACTGGCGGAAAGCTTTTAGGTATAGGATCTGCAAACCCTAAAACAGAGGATAATTATATTAAAAATGAAGCACATGCCTTCTTGGGCGCAGCAATGATTGCGGTAAAGAAGACAGAAAAAGATACTCATGTAATCGCAAAGGATTCTATAAGCTCTTTCGAAATAACATTTTAAGATTAAAAGACTGTAAAATAGCAATTTTTTTACAGTTTTTTTTGTAATCGTGAAAATTTTTTTGAGATTTTGACTATTTATTTAATGAAAGGCAAAGAAGCTAATCAAAAAATAAATAGAAAAGAGGATTAAAAAATGACAGAAAGATTAGAGGCCATCGGTCTAACCGATTATTATTTTAAGGAGTTAATTAAAAGAAAGAAGAATTATTTAACTCTATTACTCAATGGGATTTGTAATTTGGATTTAAAGGAATCCGATATTACATTAACCGATACGGGAGAAAGAGATTTATGTACCTTAAAAACAGTGAATTATGACATTAAGGTGGATAAGCTTAATTTAATGATTGAACTAGAGATTGAAAGTGGCAATGTTTCAAATGAAAAAAATGAAGAGGATGTTTCAATGGGACTTTATCAGTTATCTATTTTACATTCAAGATTCTATAAATATAGAAAGGAAAAATCAAAGGTTATTTTCATTTGTAATCATGACATCGAAGGGGATGATTACATTCAAAAAATTGGCTATAAGAATTTTT
>NZ_JAXFPY010000010.1:0-12767 GCF_034179385.1 Anaeroplasma sp. | reverse complement strand
CATGCAAAGAAGATTGTAGTAACGATATAACCCCCTGTATAAGTCAATTAACGGATGTAAAGCTATGGAAATATGACATTAAAACTGAGCAACTATCCTTAATAAAACAATTTAATGATTATACAATCTTGATTTCCTTTGATGATAACAATTACCGTTATTATTATGATGGAAAACTATATTCAAATGATATAGAGGTGGAAGATGCCCCAAAGATAGAGGTAGGTAATATGTTCACGTATTATACTACTAAACTCGACCCACATTTAACTCGAGAAGAAATCCTAAAATCGAAAACAAATATAGCTTATATATCTGGTGAATTTTACGTAATTCATGAAGATATTAATAGCGATTTAGAAGAGTTTCATTGGCCTTGAAAGAATAAGTGGCTAGATAGGGACCAAAAAATCCCCCTAGATTTTGATGGCTAATAGTCATCCCCCAAAATACTGACATTTCTAATAAAAAACGCTGATAATTCTATCCATAAATAGATATAGTTTGTATATTTAAGCTTTGGTACAAGAGTAATCTCTTGCAAACTATACAAACGCCTATTTAGTATATTTACCAACTTTTTGTTTGAACTTATCAAAATCTTTTTAATCAAATTAAGTAATTTACTTGATTTTTCATCAGTTTTCTATATAATAGAGATATAGGCGTTAAAGAGAGGTTTTTACCTCTCTTATTTATTTCTTATTTTGGAAACGGAGGGAATTTATGGATTTACAAATAACAAAAACCATTCTAGAGCCTTTTTTGGAAGAACATGGGTTAACATTTTACGATGTTGAGCTTGTTAAAGAATTTGGCTATCTTATCCTAAGGGTTACCTTAGATAGAGAAGGTGGAATCGATGTAGATACCTTAGGCTTAGCA
Source organism: Anaeroplasma sp. (assembly GCF_034179385.1). Classification (NCBI taxonomy): domain Bacteria; kingdom Bacillati; phylum Mycoplasmatota; class Mollicutes; order Anaeroplasmatales; family Anaeroplasmataceae; genus Anaeroplasma; species Anaeroplasma sp. Next base: position 11,882 of record NZ_JAXFPY010000010.1, on the reverse strand, counting down.
AATGAATATCTATCCGAACGTATTGATGCATATGATAGTGATATGCCTGAATACATGCTTGAGGTTTCATCCCCAGGTGCTGAAAAGAAGCTTAGGAATGATAAAGAAATTCAAGATGCAGTAGGTGCGTATATTCATGTTGAGGTTGAGGGTATGGTATACGAAGGTGAGTTAGTTGAAGCCCTAGAGGATTCCGTTACCTTAAAGATTAATATTAAAGGAAGATTCAAAAAAATAAATATTAAGAAGGAAGAAATCAAGCTTATAAGGCTTGCAGTAAAAATTTAGGAGGAGAAAATGATTAACAAGGCTTTTTTTGAAAATGCTGAAGAGGTTGCAAGTGCAAGAGGTATTACTGTTGAGGAGGTTTATGAGGTATTCAAGAAAGGATTAATGAATTCCTTTAAGAAAATGTATGGCAATTCCTCATGCGAAATTATTATTGATGAAGGTCATCATGAAATTAAAATGTATTCCCTACATGTTGTTGTTGAAAATTATTCAGAAGAGCTTGAAGAGGATGCAATGGCAGAAATACTATTAGAGGATGCGAAAAAGATTAAGGCATCCTATAAGGTTGGAGATATTGTTAAGCAAGAGGTTAACATCAAGGATTTCAGCCGTACACAGATTTCTGCTGTAAAGAGTGTTTATACACAGGGTGTTAGAACAAAGCAAAGAGAGCTTGCTTTTGAACACTTTAAGACACTTGAAAATGAAATGGTAATTGCTGAGGTTAAAAATATTAACGATAAGTTCATTACACTTGATTTAGGAATGGGTGTTGTAACTAGCATTTCTTTAAAGGAATTATTACCTAACGATCATCCTTTCATTGGTGAAAAGATGAATGTATATATCCGCAAGGTTGAAATGACGACTAAGGATCCTAAGGTTAGTGTATCTCGTACGGATAGAGCATTAGTTATCCGTTTAATGGAAAACTTTATTCCAGAAATCAAGAGTGGAATTATTGAAATTAAGGGTATTGCAAGAGACCCAGGAGATCGTTCTAAAATCGCATTATATTCGAATGACCCTAAGGTAGACGCAATTGGTTCTTGCGTTGGTGAGGGAGGATCTAGAATCCGTGATATCGTTAATGCATTAGGCGGAGAAAAGGTTGATTTATATAAGTGGAGTGAGGTTCCTGAGGAATTAATTTCTAATTCCTTACAGCCTGCAAATGTTACTAAGGTTTTATCTGTTGATCCTAAGACAAAGTCATCTGTAGTTGTAGTTCCTAATGATCATTTATCACTTGCTATTGGTAAGTCAGGACAAAATGTACGTTTAGCTGTACAGTCCTGTGGATGGAAGATTGATATCATGCCTGTTACTGAAGCATATGAGAAGGGACTATTAATCTAATGAAGGAAAGAAAGCCTGTTTTACGTACCTGTGTTGTTACAAAAGAGGTATGTGAAAAGAAGGATTTAATCCGTGTTGTAAGAACCCCTGAGGGCAATGTAATTGTCGATACAAAGGGTAAAGCAAACGGTAGGGGCGCATATCTTAAGCTAATGAAAGAGGTTATCTTAAAAGCAAAAGCAAGTAAAGCCTTAGATAAGAAGCTTGAGGTTAGTGTTCCTGATACAATTTATGATGAACTTTTAGGACTATTAAAATAGTATGGATAAGATTTTATCGAATTTAGGATTATGCGCAAGAGCAAGAGGCTTAGTCGATGGAACAGATATCGTTTGTTCTTTAATGGCTAACAACAGAATATACCTTGTTTTTCTTGCAAATGACGCATCAGAAAATACAAAGAAAAAGATTCGCAATAAGGCGAATTATTATAACGTGGAGGTCCAAGAGAGCTATTCCTCAGAAGAACTTTCATCTGCCATTGGTAAGGTTGGCCGTATGGTTGTTGGAATTAGCAATGAAAGCTTTCTGAAAATTTTAAAGAAATAAGGTGATTATTGTGGCTAAAAAACCGAACAATAAAAAAGAAGTAAGAACTTCAAATATCCCGCCACAAAAGGGTAAGAAGAAGGACTTAGAAGAAAAGGAAAAGGGAATATTAACCTATAAGCCTGATATGACTGTTGCAGATATTGCATCTGGCATGGGTAAAAGTAATAGTCAGGTCATAATGAAGCTTATGCAGCTAGGTATTATGGCAAGTCAAAATCAAACTGTTGATCGAGAGACGATTGAGCTTGTCGCAATGGATTTTGGCTTTGAGGTTAAGGATGAGGTCATCACAGATGCTGCAAGATTTGATGAAATGGTATTTGAGGATGATGAGGCGGATTTAGTTTCCCGTCCGCCTGTTGTTACCATTATGGGTCACGTTGACCATGGTAAAACAACATTGCTAGATACGATTCGTAATTCAAGAGTTGCCAAGGGGGAAGCTGGTGGTATCACACAGCACATTGGTGCATACCAGGTTACCCATGAGGGCTTCTTAATTACATTTATTGATACACCAGGCCATGCCGCATTTACACAAATGCGTGCTCGTGGTGCTCAAATTACAGATATCGTTATTTTAGTTGTTGCAGCTGACGATGGTGTAATGCCTCAAACAGAGGAGGCCATTGCTCATGCTAAGGCGGCAGGATGTCCTATTATTGTTGCTGTAAACAAGATGGATAAGCCAACAGCAAATATGGATAGAGTTAAGCAAGAGCTTGCCAATTATGATTTACTAGCAGAGGATTGGGGTGGAGATACCATTTTCTGCCCAATTAGTGCACTTAAGGGTACTGGTGTTGAGGATTTACTAGGCATGGTACAATTAGTTGCTGAAATGAAGGATTTAAAGGCAAATCCAAAGAGACTTGCTATGGGTACAGTAATTGAAGCACAGCTCGATAAGGGCAAGGGGCCTGTTGCTACATTCTTAGTTCAAAACGGTACACTAAAGATTGGTGATTGTGTCGTTGTAGGTAACACCTGGGGTAAGATTCGTACAATGGAGGATGACCATCATTCTCGCTTTACTGATGCAGAGCCATCTAAGGCAGTTGCTGTAACTGGATTAGCTGAGGTACCTATGGCTGGTGATAAGTTCATGGTATTTGCAGATGAAAGAACAGCAAGGGAAACTGCAGCTATTCGTCAACAAAAGGCTAAGGCCTTAGAAAATTCTTCAAAGAAGGCTGTTACTTTAGAGGAATTATTCACTCAAGCCGATCAGGATAAGGAAAAGATCTTAAACTTAATCATTAAAGGTGATGTTCAAGGCTCCGTTGAAGCCCTTAAGGCTTCCTTAGAGAAGATTCAAATGGATGATGTTAAGGTAAATATCATTCGTGCAACTGTAGGTGCTATTACAGATACAGATGTATCCTTAGCTGAAGCATCTCATGCGATAATTATCGGCTTTAATGTAAGACCTATGGCTCCTGTACGTCAGGAGGCTCAAACGAAGGGTGTTGAGATTCGTCTATACAATATTATCTATAAGGTAATTGAGGAAATTGAAGCTGCATGTAAGGGACTTCTAGATCCTGAGTTTGAAGAGGTTGTAACTGGTCAGGCTGAGGTAAGAAGTGTATTTAAGATTTCTAAGGTTGGTACAATTGCAGGATGCTATGTTACCGATGGTGTAATTGAAAGAAATTCTTTGGTGCGTATCCTAAGAGATGGTGTTGTTGTTTTCGAAGGAAAGATGGCATCCCTAAGAAGATTTAAGGATGACGTTAAAGAGGTTAAATACGGCTTTGAATGCGGTATTGGCATTGAAAACTATAACGATATTAAGGAAGGCGATGTAATCGAGGCTTCCATTATGAAGGAGATTCCAAGATAATATGGGAATTAGTTTAGCAAGATTAGAGTCCAATGCATTAAGAGAGCTTGCTTTAATCCTAAGACAGGATGCCAAAAATAAGCATTTATCTAATGTAACTGTGACAGAAGTAAGAATAACAAATGATTTGTCTTATATGACGATTTATTATACATTCTATCAAGGAAAAGAAGAGAATTACCAAAAAGCACTTGAGGATTGTAAGGGATATTTAAGAAGTACTCTTGCTAAAAAATTAAACGCAAGAAAAATGCCTGAGCTTATCTTCAAAAGAGATACTTCCTTAGATTATGGTAATCATATCAATGATTTAATCGTTGGTATTCATAAGCATGATAAGGAACTTAAGGAAAAGCAAGAGGCTTTAGGAATTAAAGAAGAAGAGGAAAAGTAAGATGTCGGATTGTAATCACAATTGTGATGGATGCACTGCATCCTGTGATAAAAATAAATCCTTACTAGCAAAGGCTCCTAAGGATTCAAATATCAAAAAGATTATAGGTGTAGTTTCTGGTAAGGGTGGAGTAGGTAAATCTATGGTTACATCCCTAATCGCAACAGAGCTTGCCAAGGAAGGCTATAAGGTTGGTATCCTAGATTCTGATATCACAGGCCCATCCATTCCAAAGGCCTTTGGTGTAACAGAATCCATTCATGGTACTGAGGATACTATGTATCCATCAAAATCTAGCCTTGGAATTGAGGTTATGTCTATTAATTTAATATTACAAGATCCATCTACTCCAGTATTATGGAGAGGACCTGTAATTGGAGGTGCCATTAAGCAGTTCTATTCCGATACCTGCTGGGGCGATTTGGATTATTTATTTGTAGATATGCCACCAGGAACTGGTGATGTTGCATTAACAGTATTCCAATCCATTCCAGTGGATGGTGTAATCATTGTATCAACACCTCAGGATTTAGTTAAGATGATCGTTGGTAAGGCAGTAAATATGTGTAACCAAATGAACATTAAGATCATTGGTTTAGTAGAGAATATGAGCTATATGGAATGCCCTTGCTGTAAAGAAAAGGTATATCCATTTGGTGATTCAAAGCTAGAAGAGGTCGCCTTCCATTATGACATCCTACCACTTCAAGCATTACCTATTAATCCAAATTACGCAAAGCTAGTAGATGATGGTAAGATTGAAGCTATTGATACATCCTTTATTAAGGATACTGTTGAAGCAGTGAAAAAGTTTGGCGTAAAGCACTTAGATAGAAATATCGTAAAGTAATAATATTAAACCAAATCGTTTGAATTTAGATTGCACAAAAATGTGCAGTCTTTTTTCTTTGGGTTATTTAAAATATAATAAAAATAACGTAAAATATGGCTGTGCAACCAATAGTTGCGTAATATTCAAACCAAAATTGCTAGCGCAACCACTACATTTTTGTTAAATTATGGCTAGAAACTAGGAGGAAGAGTTTATGAATATTGAAACTGCAAACAGATTATATGAATTAAGAAAAAAGAATGGATTATCCCAAGAGGAGCTTGCCGATAAGCTTGGTATTTCAAGGCAGGCTGTATCGAAATGGGAAAGAGCGGAAGCATCCCCGGATACAGATAATCTAATATTACTTGCAAAGTTATATGGTATTACCTTAGATGAATTATTAAATACAGAGGATGCAAAGGATTTGGCTATGGAAAATCAAGAAAGTGGAAAGCTAGAAGAAGTGACTGAAAATAAGAAAGAAGAACCTAAGGAAAAGCAAAAAGAAGAAATAAAAGACGATGATGATGAAGAATTATCGCCAAAGAATAAAATGATATTAGATGTTTCATCTGGTGTTATTGCAATATCCTGTGTTATTGCATTCTTCATACTAGGCTTCTTACTTCCTCATGGTATTGGTTGGTCATGCTATTGGGTTGTATTCTTATTAATACCTATTTTGATATCTTTAATTGAAGCAATATTAAAAAGAAGAATGACGAAATTTTCATACCCTATAGTAGTTGTATTCGTTTATTGCTTCTTGGGTATGAGATTTCATGATTTGACATATACATTATTTAATGTAGAATTCACTGGATTTTGGCATCCTATGTGGATATTGTTTTTAACAATTCCTATCTACTATATGATTGCAACGCCTATAGATAATTACGTTCATAAAGAAAATATTTCAGAATAATACCCTAAAGTATGGGTATTTTCTTTTTAAAAGCATTTCACATAAAAATGATTGTGACTTTTATTGACTTAATTGTTAAAAAAGCATAAAATAACCTGTGGTATAAGTAATATTAGGAGGAATAAACATGAGTATGTTTGATAAGCTTTTAGCGAATTTAAATGCTAAGAGAAAAACTATCGTTTTTACAGAGGGTACTGATGCAAGAATTTTATCTGCAGCTGACCGTCTATTAAAGGAAGACTTAATGAATGTTATCCTTTGTGGTAACGTTAACGATGTAGCTTTAGCAGCTAAAGAAGGTGGCTTTGATGTATCAAAGGCTACAGTATTAGATCCTTTAGCATATGATGGATTTGAAGCCATGGTAGACAAGATGGTTGAATTAAGAAAGGGTAAGATGACAAGAGAGGATTGTGCATCTAGCCTAAAGAAATCTAATTATTTTGGTACTATGCTCGTTAAGATGGGATATGCAGATGCATTACTTGGTGGTGCTACATATTCTACAGCAGATACAGTAAGACCAGCACTACAGCTAGTAAAGACTAAGCCAGGTGCAAATTTAGTTTCTTCATCCTTCATCCTATTCCGTGAGAAGGATGGCAAGGAGGAAAGAATTGCAATGGGTGACTGTGCAATTAATATTTCCTATGAGGATACAATTGATAAGGTAACTGGTGAGGTTAAGGTTACAGCTGCATCTAAGCTTGCAGAGGTAGCAGTTGAGACTGCAAAGACAGCTGCATTCTTCGGTATTGACCCAAAGGTTGCTGTATTATCCTTCTCTACTTACGGTTCTGGTAAGGGCGGTACAGTTCAGCTATCTCATGATGCAGTAATTGAAGCAAGAAAGCTAAACCCAGAATTAGTTATCGATGGTGAATTCCAGTTCGATGCTGCAGTTTCTCCAGTAGTTGCTAAGACAAAGTGCCCAGATTCTAAGGTTGCTGGTCAGGCAAATACGTTCATCTTCCCTCTAATTGAGGCTGGTAACATTGGTTACAAGATTGCTCAAAGATTAGGTGGATATGAGGCATATGGTCCAATTTTACAGGGCTTAAATGCTCCAATCAACGACCTATCTCGCGGTTGCAATGCTGATGAAGTTTACAAGATGGCAATCATTACTGCAGGTATGGCTGAATAATGAATGAATAAACCTCTTCGGAGGTTTTTTCTTGCTTGTGTTTTATAATAATGAATTGGAGGCTATATATGAGAACCTTAAAAATTATTCATGAAGATTTTGAAAATCAAATTGATACTTTACGTCACGCATCTAGAGGGATTGTTGTAAAGGATAATAAAATATTACTCATTTATGTTGGTATTAAGGGGAACTATATGATTCCTGGTGGTGGGAAGGAAGGAGTAGAATCTATTCGTGAAACCTGTATTCGTGAGCTTCGTGAAGAAACAGGTACCTTAGTGAGCCCTAAGGATTTCTTTTTGGATGTAGAGGAATACCTTCAAAACTCCTGCTTTATTCACCATTGCTTCATTTGTAATATTGAAGAGGATCATTTGCCTTTAAATCTTACAAAAGAGGAAATAAAGGCAAAATGTGAGCCTAGATGGGTAGATTTAAATGAAGCCTTAAGAATATTTGAGGGCTATTCGGATTATAAAAATAAGGATATAGAAATCTATGGCTTATATAAAAGAGAATATTTAACTTTAAAGGAATATTTAAGGTATAGTGGGATTATGGATACCCATAATTTCTTAAGAAGATATAATCCAATAAATGATCAGGAAAAAGCGGATTTAGAATATATGCTATATATGCATGATAAGCTTGGGGATGAATTGTTTTCTAGAACATCCCTTGCTACTCATTTTTCCGCATCCTGTTGGATTACAAATAAGGATCATACAAAGGTTTTATTAAATTATCATAATATATATAAAAACTGGGGATGGCTTGGAGGGCATAATGATAACGATAAGGATTTCTTGAATGTAGCTTTAAAGGAAGCAATGGAGGAATCTGGTTTATCCGATATTAAGGTACTTGCCGAAGACCCTATTTCTATAGAGATTTTACCTGTGACCTATCATTATAAAAATGGGAAATTTGTATCTAGCCATACCCATATGAATGTAACCTATTTATTTGAAGCAGATGAAAAGGAAGAATTAAGAATAAAGCCAGATGAGAACTCTGGCTTAAAATGGGTTTTCTTAGAGGATGTAGTAAAGGTAGTTAAAGAAGAAGCAATGCTTCCTATTTATATGAAATTAAATGATGCTTTAAAGAAAATAGGGTAAAGAAAAAACCAGCAAATCGCTGGTTTTTATTATGCTTAAATTACTTTCCTAGGATAACCTTAGTTAATTCAATTGGATTCATGATTTCATTTCCTCTATATACTCTCATGTTTCCTGATGCAATTTCATCAATTAAAATAACTTCATTGTTGTTGTAACCGAATTCAAACTTAATGTCCCATAAATCAAGACCCTTTGTCTTTAAGTCATCAGCAACAATCTTAGTGATAGCTAAAGTTTGAGCCTTCATGGATTCAAACATTTTCTTATCCATGATACCTAAAACCTCTAAGCCCTCAGCAGTTACAAGTGGGTCACCTAGCTTGTCATTCTTGAATGTACATTCAACATAACCATTAGGGAATACAGTACCATTTTCAACGTATTCGCCATATCTACGAATGAAAGAACCAGTAGCTCTAAGTCTACAAATTACCTCAAGGCCGTGACCAAATACCTTTGCAGGTAGAACCTCCATTGTAGCATTATTAACGTCTGCAGAAACATAATGTGTCTTGATTCCAGCCTTCTTGCATAGCTCGAAGAAATGAATTGATGTTTCTAGATTTCTTTTACCAATACCATCAATCTTTAAGCCAACAGAATTCTCACCTGGGTCAAATACTCCATCCTTTCCTGTACAGTCATCCTTAAATTCTAGTAATACATTACCATTTTCTAAGGAATAAACGTTTTTTGTTTTACCTTCATAAATCTTTTTCATTTTCTTTTCCTTCCTTTATAAAGATTCCATAAATATTTTAGCAATTTCTTATGCCTTATGGTATATTTTTTTTATTCGTGAGATATAAAAACGTTTTACAAAAAAGAAAGAAGAAAAAATGTCCAGCAATTGTATTTGCTGGCCATATTTTCCTATTCATTATCTTTTCTTGGAACAGAAACAGAAGAACGTACGATGATATCACCATCAACGACAATTCTTTGACTTGCTCTATTCATCATTAAAGAGGTTAAAAGATAATATGCTCTTTCACCAATTAATTCTAGATCCTGTCTTATTGTTGTTAGAGGTGGCTTAATATATCTTGAAATTTCAAGATCATCATAGCCTGTAACAGAAATATCCTTAGGTACAGTCATATGGAATCTTTCAATACCATTAATGAAGCCTACCGCAATAATATCGGATGAGCATACTACGGCAGTAACATCTCTTTGAGCGAAAAATTCACTCGCCTCAAAGCCAGAAGCCTCAGAGAAGGAACCATAGAATACATATTCTGGATTATATTCGATATTATTCATCATTAGACCAATGATATATCCTGCATATCTTTCATTCGCCACAAAGGATTGCTTATCCGCATGGATAAAGCCAATCTTTTTGTGCCCACTTTTTGCAAGTAGTGTAACTAATCTTTGAATCGTATTAATATTATCATTTGTAATGGTAGATACCTTTTCACCATTTAAGATATTATCATATAAAACCGTAGGTATCTTGGTTGTTTCCAATTCCTTAAAGAAAGGAGAAGTATAATTTAGACCAACAATGAATGCACCATCATAATTGTTGTTTATCATAAATTTTTCATAGGATGGTGTAACATCAGAGATTGGTCTTGTAATTGTTTCAAAGTTATTTACTCTTGCAGCCTCAGCAAATGCCAAAGAAAGAGGTATAAAGATATTCGACTTTGAATCAACTGCATTGTCAAATAATACGCATAGTCTACGAATGGATTTTACCTTTAATCTTTCATCTCTAGATTTGTATCCATTTTCCTTTGCATACTTTAAAACCTGTTCTTTTGTTTCTGGAGATACATCAAATCCACCATTCAGTGCCTTGGAAACAGTAGACACAGATAGGTGTAATGCATCTGCAATATCTTTTATTCGCATAGTAATCACCTTCAAATACATTATACATAAATTTCGTTTTAACTACAAGAATTTTCGAAAAAAACCGAAATTCTTTCGGAAATGTTTGAACACTTTTGAAAGTTCAAATGTTTTCCTTGTAATGATTTATAAAAATGAATCTGAGATTTAAGAACTAGCTCCTTAAAATAACATAGTATATATATTTCAATAATAAATAAATGAAATGAAACCATAGAAAAGTATTCATTTTACACAATTTTCTTCCCTTAGTATTTTAATTATTTTATATTCAGGTTATAATTTAATAAATACAGTGTAGAAAGAAGATGAATAAAATGTCAGTAACTCTAAATCAAGGCTTGAAGCCTTATCAAGAATCTATTACTCATGAAATAGGTTCATTAAAAACTATAGTAAACCTATGCCCATCTGCGTCTAATATTATAGTAGAAATCCCTCTTTTTAAGACATTAGGCGTAAGTGTTATGTCCCCTTCTTTAATCTATAATTATCAATTAAGAGGTAGTGGAGGAATATTTAGGGGAGTTAAATTCAACTATTTTTCAACTCTATATAAGGATGGAGATAATTTCTATATTACTAATCCTGACGGAACTATTGATTTTTATAATGGGTATAATACTATAAATCCTGAAACAAATTCATATGTATACTATTCCTATGCTGGCAGGGATTATTATATCTTAAAAGATAAATATGATAATAAAATAGAATACTTAGATTATAATTATAGCCTACCTTATCGAATTATATATAAAGATGGAACTACACTTACAATTACATCATCTTCAAATATTCCATCTAAAATAACGAATTCTTGTGGAGATGAAATATTATTTTTATATAATGGCTCCTATATAAGTCAAATTCATTATAAAAAGAATAATACCATTCTTTATAAGGCATATCTCGAATTAACAAATAATAAATTATCTAGTGTGAATATAAAAAAAGTAGTAGATAGTGATGAGACTATTATCGCTCATTACACCATTACTGAATCAAGTAATACATTAAGTGTTAAAGATGAAATCTTAGCTTATAGCTATACCTATACATTTAATAATGATAATCAAATTACATCTTTTCACGATTCCCATTACCCAACCAAGATAACGAATATCTCTTATAGTGCTACAACCACGACTGTAACAGATATCTTTGGTAAAGTAACGAAATATTATTTTAGTAATGGATTACCTACAATGATATATGATGATCTAGGAGTGATGCATGAAAAAAGATATGATTATCTAACAAAGAAAATCAAAGAAGAAAATCAGTATCCCCTATTAAATCCAAAGCCTAATTTACTTCCTGTAAGTATGAATGGATTTAATACATCAAATGCCTTTTTTATAACATCCTATAGTGAAACAGATTCTAATTATAGCTTTATAACAAATAAATATAAAATTACAGGAAATAATGGTAGTGCTTATTATTCCATAAACGCTTCTGGTTCCTATAATGATACTATACAGTTCTTGTTTTATATAAAGGTATTGAGTGGTGGTACTTCTAATTATTTACATGTTCAAATGATGATTGGAAATACCCCCACAACAAGAAATATTGACCTAAATTATACGGAAGGATATAAGCTAGTATCCTTAGAATTAACTGCAAAAAAAGATTTTACACACATTTATTTAGATTTTATTGGATATGGTATAGTGGCAGTAGTAGGAGGACTTACCGTAACCCGAAACACTGGATTAAAGACATATACCTATACCAATTCTAATTTAACGAATTATGAATCGAAATATTATAAACAGGATATGAATTATGATAATAATTTAATATCCTC
>NZ_JAXFPY010000103.1:0-4260 GCF_034179385.1 Anaeroplasma sp. | reverse complement strand
GGGATTTTTAACCATACGATATTCAATACCATCTACAGTAAAAGAACTCTCATTCTTTTCTACCTTATGTACTTCCTGTGGAGAAGATAAAGCATTTGGTTTCTTTCCAACCTTAACAAATTTAACAGTAAGAGCACTTAAGTCAGGATACATTCTATATCCTTTTTCTAATACAGCTACAGCCATTGTATGTGTTTCAGATGGAAACCAATATGCAGTATATTTATATGCTGAATTTGATAAATCGAATCCTAATATGTTTTCTAATTCTTTAAAGGTTAAAAGAAAATCATCATTTTTCCCAACTAAGTATCTTTCTAATCTGTAAAACTTATCCATTCGTATACCTCACATTTTACCAATCTTCTTCATCATAATCAGCAACTAAAAACTTCTTGCATAAGTAATTATTTCTTTATTATCTCTTAAAGTTTTTCTATATCTATATAGGTTTGAGATTTTGTCTCTTCCTCTTCCCTTGTTAGAAGTTCTTCTAAGTTTGGAGTTATACCCATTCTTGGTATCGCTAATTCTATCCCACTCTCTGGATCCTCGATATAATCTATCACTTGTTCCTGGTTCAATCCCCACTTCTTGTCCAACTTGTTCATTTTGAATATTAGTTCTCTCGGTATCGGTGCTTCTAGATTGAGATTCGGAAATTGATTGACTATCTCCAGAAACTCCATGTTATACTGTTCCTGTTCCTGTTTCGTTAGGTCCTTGTAAGTTTTGTTCGTTTGCTTTCTCCTTTTGCTCTTGTTTCATCTTTTCTACTTCATCATTAAGTTTTTTCAATTCATCAAGAGAAGTAGTTTCATTCATTTGCTTAATTATCTCAAAGTTAAAATATGCTTTATTTAAAACTTTTTTGTTTTACTTATCACATATTTCAATATCTTTCCCAGTAAAATCAGAATAATCAAGAACAATATGAGCTAAGTCATATTCACTTTCTACTATTGCAATTGCATCTTCTTCTGATTCTGCTTCTACAGTAACAATTCTTTGCAAATACTCTGTTATTTGAACGTTATATTTCTTCATAAAAATCCTCTATTGGTTTTATTTTCTCTTCTTGAATCACTATTTTCCAATTAATTCCATTTTAAATCTTTTCATTTCATCTTCTTCAACAATAGATATTTTTAAACCCTTTTTTATATATTTATTATAAAAGGATTTCTTTTCTGCATCTATTTGATTTATAGATCCTGAAATGAAAGCTTCATTAAACACTGTATCTACTAATTCCATAGGATCCATTATTTCAAATACTCCAGAATCATTAAATTCATCAATTCTTTTTTTAAGATTCTTTAACAATACTTCATTTTTAAAATTTTGAACCTCAGATTGTGCAAATGAATCCATAAAACAGAAATGTATATTGTTTTTTTGTAATTCTAATAAAATCTTATCTGATGTTTTATCAGATTCATTTAAAACAAAATATCTAGCTGTAGGTAGATTTTCAATTAATCCCCAGAAGTCGGAATCCGAGGATGCTAAAATCAAGGATTCTGTATTTTCTTGATAATATTCCTTACAAGCTCCAGCTGTCATAGCAATATCTACTAAGGATTTATTTTCTAGAACTCTTTCAATAATCTTATGCTCTATAGGTAGCTTAACAATTTCATTTATATAATCCCATGCATTGGATGTATGTATATCATCATATAAAATAACTTTCTTTATTTTAGATATACTTTCTTCATCTAATCCCTTAAATACAGATACAAATCTATATGGATCTACATTTTCACAATCTACCAATATAGCAATATTTATGGATTTATCTATAAATTTATATATATTATCTTTATCTTCATTTGTTGCATCGATTACATAATCATTTGCTTTAAATGTATCTCCAAAGGATGCATATAATAATTTTAAAAATTTTGAATCATTAAATAATACATTACCATAATAGTCCATCATCTTCTTTGGATTCCAATGAAGATATGTAGCCCATGGATAAAAGGATTTATTATCAAATATTATTTTTCTTTCTTTATTGATTTGTAAAAGTGTTTTCTTTTGTTGTTCTCTACTAGAAAACATAGAGCCATTAATTCCAGCATAACAGCCTGGCATTGTAAAAATAGTTTTAATATATTCCCATTTAACCCAAAGGGGAATCAAGTTTTTAACATTATCAATATTTTCTATTATAAATTGATTTACATATGCTATATGCCCATTGGCATCTAGTGTAGTATGAACAATTTCAATTCCATTTTTTCTTAAAAACTTAATTGCATCTGCTGAAACTAAATCCGGCATTTGTTCCATAGATATTAGATTTAATCTTCTATTCTTTATTTCTTTTGCATTTCTTAAAAATTCATTTCTTAATATGGATAGATATCTAATTACATTCGCATTATCATTGCTTTTTAATTTTTCTAATACTTCTTTATTAAATTTAGAATCCTCTCCATATAAAATATAATCTTTAATTCCAAGTAGGTAAGCTATTGTAGTAACGATATCTGTTTTATAATTATCAAAGTTATCGTATTCTTTTATTTCTTCTTCTGTTATTTCATTATCTACATATTCATCATTATTTGTTTTATATTCCATTCTTTATTCCTCCACCATTTATTTATATCCTTTCAATCCATTATATCATTTTCTAATCTATTTCTATTAAGAAATGTATAAAAAAAGTCTATCCAATAATCCACAAGGAAGAAAGAGGAATTACTAACAATTTATACGTAATAAGGAAAGGAACAAATATGACAACAATTAAGCCTTGTGGATTATATTCAGATAGACATAGAGTTAATCTCTATACATTTATAATTATACATTAAAATGTATATTATATAAATAATTTATGATGTCACTTATGAAATATTATATGGTTACATATAATTAAGATATATAATAATAATTTGTATATTATTTATTAGATTTAGTTGCAATAACTGCAACAAAAAAGAGATGTCCTAGGCTTAAGGATTAAGTTGCATCTCCTTTTCATTGATAATTCATAGTTCAGAATCATTCTAATTTTTTCCCGATCAGTTGAATCAGTCAAATTCAAATGAACTAATGGTTCTTCGTAAACAAAGATAGTGATACTTAGGACTACTTCCTTTATTCCAGTAACACAATAAGGATTAAAGCTAGTCTCAATGTTATCTTCTTTTTTGGTAAGAAAAATTATACTTACAACCTCCTTCTTTTGAATTAGGATTCCTCCTAAATCAAATTTAAGGTAGATAATAAATAGAAAAATATAAATCTTACCACTTTGAAGTTGTTTTTATTGATTTCCAATCTAATTGTCCAGTAGCAGGGTCAGATAATGGCAATCCATATTGCATATAAACATCATTAATAGAAATAGTGGTCAATTTAGAATTAAGTATTTTTAAATGTTTAATTAGTTCATCAAAAAAATCATTAAATAATTTATCAGATAATAAATATTTAAAACATATAAATACTGAAAATAAATCCTTTTTACCAAATAAATAATTTCCAACAGTATCCTTTTTTAACTTTAAATTAGTGTGTATTGGCATATTTGAAATATTCATATTCTTCTTATAAATTATGTATTTCATTACTCGATTATCATGTGCACAAACGTTTCTAAACATGTTTATACAAGACAGCATAGTATCCAAATTATTTTGGGATATCGAATAATAATTAGCAATATTAAATCTAACAGTATCATCTAAAAAAGAATATAATTCGCGTATGTCACCAAAATCAAAAAAATTAACTGCTGCCCATAAAGGAATAGTTTTTGGAGGATTAGCATTGATAAAATGTACATATATTCCGTTAGTTTTTCCTCGATCAAGTTTTTTACCCAATTCACCTAAAAATCTAGATATCCTAATTTTTTCTTCCGGCGTAGCAATACTATTATAATTATCAATATTCAAATAGTCATTTTCATTATAACGACTTGAAAAATCATAAGCAATTTTTGTTTTACAATCATTTTCGATTATCAAAAAATATTCAAGTAATAAAGAACGTAGTTTTCTATCAAAGTCATATAGAGCAAAAATCTCTTCAAATTTAGTTCCTGATTTATATAAATCGGGAGATGCTGAAATAAGAAACGGATCTTTAAAGCCATTAATTACATTATAATAATTATTATCTAATAATAATCTTTGATTACTTGAGTTATCATCCACTATTACACCTCTTGATTGTAGAATAGCAATTTGCTCTGATAAAGTTTTGAACATTGATGAACCTCCTTATATTATAAAA